>NZ_JBFHKV010000718.1:0-4583 GCF_041595215.1 Stieleria sp.
AGCCCTGCGGCCCTCCCGCGGCGATCGGCGGGGTTTGCTATGCTGGGGGGCTGCTTCGACCCAGGAAAAGAACACTTGATGACTGATCCGACCGCGACCGAACCGTTTCTCCCCAAGATCTCGCTTCGTTGGCTGATCGGATTGGTCACGGTGTGTGCCGTTGCGATGGGAGTCGTCCAGCAGGCGATCACGACCGGGCAACTGTGGGCGGTGTTGACGACGGTCTTGATCGCAACGCTGACACTGCCGTTTTTGATGTACGTGGGATCGTTTTCGTTGGCGAGCTTGTTTTCGACGCTCGGCTCGGCGGCCATGGGACCCGAACAGCCGATGCGAGTTCATGCGCCCACGACCGAAATGCCCGACGCGATGTCGGATCCGAATCATCGCAATGGCGAAACTCCATGAGGCGTTTGCTTCGCTCGGTCGCCGCCGCTCTAGTCATCGCGGTCCTGGGGACGCTGACCACGGTCTCGGCTGCCGCCGAAGAGATTCAACTGGGGGCGGCACCGTCTAATCCGGCCAAAGCAGGGTTCACGATGTTCGTGATCACCGAGCGGTTGGGCAACGAGGGGTTTCAGCCGATCACGCTGCGGTTTCGAGCGATCGGCAAGTCGTTTACCCGCCAGCGTTCGCTACGCATCTTGTTTCGGCCCCGGACCCAATACGCGACCGAGATCGATTTTCAATTTGCCTGTCAGGTGACGGTGCCGCAAGGCGTCAAGACGTATGACATGCCGGTCCTGGTGCCGCACTTTTATCGCTGGGAATCCTGTTCGGTCCAGGTGATCGAAGACGGCAGGCGGCTGGGAAAGGTGGCGTCCAAGCTGGCGATTCCGGCGTCGGTCAAAGATTGGGGACAATACATGTCGATCGGGGTGATGGTTCCACGAGACGCGGCGACGTCGACCGCCCCCTGGACCCGCTTTCCCGACCTGCGCTCGATCGCCACGATCCTGGGCGAGGGCGCGATCAGTGAAAAGGCGAACGTTCCGCGACTGTCCGGCAAACAGGCGCGGAAATTCGTCGACGACGTCGTCTACGGCTGGGCACGGTTTCGTGTGATCGACGAAGACGCCTTGCAGCCTTCGTGGATCGGTTACAGCCAGTTGGACGTGATCCTGGCACCCTATCCGTTGCTGCAGCGAATCGAACAAGAGCAACCCGATCGATCGGCGGAACTGAAACGTTGGGTATCCGCGGGCGGTCAAATCTGGGCCTACGCGGCACCGTTGCAGGCGGCGGCCTCGCAAGGGACGCAGACGCCGGGGCAGCAAGCGACATCGACGTCGGCCAGTCCGCCTGCTGGGGCTGATCCGCCGAGTTGGCTTGCGGGCGCGCGAGGGGACGTCAACAAGTCGTTCCGGTATTGGGCCGATCCATCGTCCGTCATGACGCTCAGCCAGCCCAACGACACGTCGGCAATTCAATACCAGCCTTGGAACTATGGAACCTACTACTCCAATTCATACGCCTACGGTTCCAGTGAAAAAACTCGTCAATCGGTGTATGACGATCTGGTGGCGGTCAAGCATCCGATGGTTCAGACGGTGACCAAAAAGAAACTCCTCGCCGGGCTGGGTGTGATGCCATACGGTTGGGGACGTGTCGTTTTGATCGAGCAACAGGATCCGTTTCCGGGGTCGTTCCAGCTCTGGAAGTCGCTGGAGATGGACAAACAGAAATGGGGCGAGCGGAACGGGGTGGAGTACGCGACCGGCAACGACAGTTACTGGGCCTGGCTGATGTCGACGGTGGGCCAGCCGCCGGTGACGATGTTTGTGATCCTGAACGGTCTGTTTGTGTTGGTCATGGGGCCGCTGTTGTACTTCGGGTTGCGGCGTCGCGGGCGGCTTTACTTGCTGTATTTCCTGGCGCCCGCGTTGGCGTTCTTGGCCACGATGGGACTGTTTTTTTACGCCTTTCTTTCGGACGGGTTTGACAATCGGGCTCGCATCCGGCAATTGACCTGGATCGACGGTCGGCATCCCGTTTCGCCCCCGGGCGACGGCCAACCGGGACGCGTCCCGGTGATCGACCAGTCGCGTCAGACGTACTACACCGTGGTCGACAATCAACGCGGATTGCGGTTTGCCGGCGACGCGTTTGTGTTACCGGTGCATCATTCGGAAATGATGAACAACTACAACTACCGCGTCGCCGACGACTCGCGGCCGGGTGGTTTTTTGATCGACCAAGTCGGCGACGATCGGCTGTACTCTGGCGACTTCCTGCCCACGCGGACTCAGGTTCATTATCTGGTCACGCGTCCGCACGTCGGCGTGTCTCCGATCGAGATCGATTTCGGCGGTGAGACCGTTTCGCTGACCAACCATTTGCCGACACCGTTGTCGATCGTGGGCGTGCGCGACGACAAGGGTAAGTACTGGGTCGCCCGGGACGTGGCGTCCGCGGCGACGGTGACGCTGGAAAAGGCAAACTCCAATACACTTTCCATGATCGCACTCGGGGTCGTCGATCCGGATTCGACACAGATGCCGACGCCCTATCAGAATCGTGTCTCGATGAACGATCGAACCGGCATCGAAGAGCGGCTCTTGGAATTTTCGCGCAACCCGCAGTGGCGATCCTTCTTGGCTTTGACCGAAGTGCAAGCGGACCAGTTTGCGCTCCGCGAGTGTGTGCAGGATGAATGCGTCCGCATGATCGGAGGGTTGTTGCCGTGACGGGGTCGAAAACCGCTGTCCCGCCAACGTCCGTCCCGCCGATGCCGTGGCAGGGACCGATGATCGAATTGCAAGACGTGACGCGTTTGTTCGGCAGCACGCGCGCGGTCGATCACGTTTCGTTCATGGTCCCACGGGGCAGCGTGTTTGGTTACATCGGTCCCAACGGGGCGGGGAAAACGACCAGCATGCGAATTTTGGCGACGCTGGAACTGCCGACCGCCGGCGACGCCTTCATCGAAGGACTCTCCTCGGTCAACGATCCCGACCGCGTCCGCCGGCGGCTGGGGTTCATGCCCGATGCGTTCGGTTCGTACAGCGACACGAATTGTGCCGAGTACCTGGATTTCTTTGCGCGTTCCAACGGACTGATCGGACGTGAGCGGACGCGGCGGATCCGCTGGGTGATGGATTTCACGGGGCTGCGTTCGATGGCCGAAAAACCGATCACCGGTTTGAGCAAGGGGATGCGCCAACGTCTCTGTCTCGGCCGCGCCCTGATCCACGACCCCTCGGTGCTGATCCTGGATGAACCCGCCGCCGGGCTGGATCCACGTGCCCGAATCGAGTTGCGACAGATCATTCGATCGTTGGCCGCCGATGGCAAAACGATCTTGATCAGCAGCCATATCTTGAGCGAGTTGGCCGAGATGTGCGATCGGGTCGGCATCATCGAGCAGGGGCGGTTGTTGGCCAACGATACCGTCGCCGGTCTGAAAGGCAATTCGCAAACGCATCTCGATTTGATCGTCGTCATCGACGGCGAGACCGAGACGGCCAAAACGATCCTGTCACAGTGTGAGGATGTGTCCGATGTCGTGGAACTCAATCGCACGCTGCAGTTTCGCGTCGCCGGCGACCGACAGCGCCAGATCGAAATCTTGCATCGTCTCTGTGACGCCCGCGTGAACGTGCTGGAGTACCGGGTGGTCGATGAATCGTTGGAGGATCTGTTCCTGAAGGTCACCGCGGGGAAGGTGCAATGACCGATCAAGAGGCATCGAGACGTGCGGGGGACGGCGGTGACGGTGATTCCGACCCATCGGCGGGCCCACAGCTGCACCCGGTCGCCGAACTTTCACTCGGCGGCGGTGGTCAGGCGATTCCCTACCCGGCACTGGCGCTGGACCCTGACGCGAGTGGGTTTTGGGGCTGGGTGGATCGGGCGACCGAGCGGCTGACGAGTCTGTTGAATCCGATCTTGGTCAAAGAGGCCAGGCAATCGCTCAAGAGCAAGCAGTTTCTGATCACGTTTTTCTGTTTGCTGGCCGCGTCGTGCGCCTGGACGATCATGGGGATCGTGTTCAATGCGCCGGATGTTTATTACATCCCGACCGGTGAATCAATGATGATCGGTTACTTCCTGATCCTGTCCGTTTCGATGTTCGCCTTCGTTCCCTTGGTGGCGTTTCGCTCCTTGGCCGCCGAACTCGATGAAGGGACGTATGAGATGTTGGCGATCACGCGTCTTTCGGCCTGGCGGATCGTGTCGGGGAAGATGAACAGTGCCGTGCTTCAGATGCTGATTTACTTCTCCGCCATCGTGCCCTGTTTGGCGTTTTGTTATCTGCTCCGTGGGATCGGGTTGCTGACCATCGTCTTGGTCGTCGCGATCATTTTTATCACAGCGATGGTGTTGACGGCGCTCGCGTTGGTGCTGTCGACGCTGGCCAAGGGCCGGACACTGCAAACGTTTCTGTTGGTCGGCTTGGTCGCGTTCATCGTCGTGGTGGAGTTCACGTGTTGCGGTTTTGTTTTCTCGATGGTGTTGCCCGAGCAATGGAGTGGGACTTGGTTCGGATTTCTCGCTTCGTTCACCGTTGCGGCATCGTTCGTTGTTTTGTTCGTGGCCGCGGCGGCGGCCCGTATCGCTCCGGTTACCGAGAATCGCTCGAC
>NZ_JBFHKV010000719.1:0-4577 GCF_041595215.1 Stieleria sp.
CAGCCTTTAGGCGATTCCCGCTCGCTGCGGAGCAGCGAAACGGGCGGCTGAAGCCTGCACACCAGCGCAGGTTGGTGTCTAGCCTTTAGGCGATTCCCGCTCGCTGCGGAGCAGCGAAACGGGCGGCTAAAGCCTGCACACCAGCGCAGGTGACCAACCCAACGGTGGTACTGTACGCGTCAGGGCAATCGGAACTGGTCGTCGGCGTCAAAGCGTTTCGTGCTTGACCCACTGGACGTTCCACGGCAGCCGGCCGACTGGCATGATTTTGAAACGCAACCCTTCGGCGTACAACTCGCGCAGCGACTGGATCGTCACGCGTAGCTTGGGCAGCATCTTTTCGAATTGCTTGAACGGCACGCTGATTTCGATCAAATCGTGTTTCGACAACTTGACGAACAGTTTTAATTTGACGGTGTCGCCGCTGGTCGCAAAATCAAACTTCTCCTCCTTGGCCAGTTTCTTGACCTGGGCGACGATCGCTTTGGATTTGAACTCGCGGACTTTTTCGCGTTTCTTCGCACCGGCGTGACGACGGGCATAACGCTCCAGCACATGCCGGACGAAGGTCTTGATCTCGTCCAGATCGCTGACCACCGCGCTGTGTTGGCTCTCGCGGAACCGATAGGAATGGATCGTCAATCGACTTTCGCTGTCGTATTCCAGCCGCAGCTCATCGCTTCGCCAATACTGTCCGTCGGTATTGGGTTCGGGGATCGTGAATCGACACAGTGTTTTCGAACGCGAATCCTTGTCGCCGGGATGCCGCGTCACGTGAACGCCTTCGATTTGCCCGAGCAGCGATTGCCAATGTTTGGATTCTTTGGAAAGATTCGCGCGGTCGACCACGATCGCAGACTGACCGGAAAAGTCTTCGCGAAACAGCTTTCGAATCGATGGCGGTGGAAGTTTCATCGCCGGTATCCTACGAAATTGATGCGGGCCTGGACACAACGGCTCCCTGGCGACTTCCAAGCGAACCGAAAAACGGCGACACTACGCCGATGAGCGAACTTTCAGACCAATTTGACGCCCCGAGCAAACGGTTCCAGACCGGTGGTCACGCGATGGCCTATCGAGACGTCGGCCCGAGTGCGGCCGATGAGGCAGGGGCGTCGGCTGTGGAGGCGCGGCCGACCATACTGTGTGTCCACGGCAACCCGACGTGGAGCTATTACTACCGCGCGGTGGCCCAGCGTTTCGGGGCGGACCATCGAGTGATCGCGGTCGACCACATCGGCTGCGGCAACAGCGACAAGCCCAGCCAGGCCGAGTGTGCGTACACGCTGGCCAGCCACCAATCCAATCTGGTCGCGTTGATCGAACATTTGGATTTGGACAACGTCGTGCTGCTCGCCCATGACTGGGGGGGCGCGATCGGCCTGGGGGCGGTCGTCCGCTGCAAACCGCGGTTCCGAGGCATCATGCTGCTCAACACGGCTGCCTTCCCGCCGCCCTATGTCCCGTGGCGAATCGCCGCGTGCCGGATTCCGGTCCTCGGCACGCTGGGCGTCCGCGGATTGAACCTGTTTGCCAGAGCGGCGATCACGATGGCGATGAGTCGCAATCGGATGCGTCCGGAGGTGGCCGGGAATCTTTTGAAACCCTATGACAGTTGGGCCAACCGCGTCGCGATCGACGCCTTCGTCCGCGACATCCCGTTTTCCAAGCGGGCGCCGACTTATCAAACGTTGGTCGATTTGGAAAACGCGTTGCCGTCGCTTGCCGATCTGCCCTCGCTGTTGGTCTGGGGGATGAAGGACTGGTGCTTTCGGCCGGAGTGTTTGCGACGGTTCCAAGCGGTTTGGCCGGCGGCGACGGCCGTCGAGATTGCCGACGCCGGGCACTACGTCATCGAAGACGCTGCCGAAGAAACGCTCGACGCGATCGGTCAATTTTTGGCCGACAAGATCCAGTGACCGGCGGCTTGCCCGCGATCCGTCGGGCGTGCACGCGACCGGTCGACGCGATCCGTTGGGCCTGTGTTCTGGAAGCGACCGCGCCGAAGGTCGGCAATGTTTATCCGGGCCGCGACTTTGACGATTTGACGTACCTGGATTTTGTCACCGCCGCCGAACTGACCGCGTCGGCCTTTGAACCGCCGCCCCCGTCGTTCAGCCACGGCGTGCTCGCTGCCTGCAACGCGTCGAAGAAACAGCTCGGCACGAACGTCAACTTGGGAATTTTGTTGCTGTTGGGGCCACTGGTCCAAGTCGATGCGGCCGATGAACACGTCCGGTTGGATCGGTCGACCTGGAGCAGTGGCGTGACTGCGGTCTTGGACTCGATGACCGCCGACGATTCGAAACGGCTGTATGCAGCGATCAACGTCGCCAAACCGGGCGGGATGGGCCAGTCGGAGGAGATGGATCTAAGCGGTCCGCCGCCGCAAGAGTTTTTGGCTGCGATGCGACATGCCGCATCGCGTGATCGAATTGCAAGGAACTACTCGGACGGGTTCGCCGACTTGTTTGATCATGTCCTGCCCGTCGTCCAGCAAAGCGTGCTCGATGAACACGATCTGCTGAGCGGACTGGTGCTGGCGCAGTTGCGGTTGCTTGCTGCGGAACCCGACACGTTGATCGCCAGGAAGTTTGGCGGCGGTGTCGCCCGCGAGGTTCAGCAGCGGGCGCGGTTTGACCACCGCGACGCCGAGCAACGCGACGCCTTCGATCGCTATTTGCGAACCGGTACACTTGATCTGGCGGGACAATCCAACCGAATCAACCCCGGCACGACCGCCGATCTGATCGCAGCGGCCGTGTACGTGCTGTTGCGCGAGGCGGTGTAGCGCGTCATCGTTCCTCTTTCCCAATTACGTTTCCAACCAGGATCACTTCATGAGCCAGCCCACCTACCGTGTCGATGTGTCCAAGGAACAGTTCGTCTTTTCGGCCGCCCACTTTATCACCTTCGCCGGTGACATCTGCGAACGCATCCACGGGCACAACTATGGCGTCCGGGCATCGGTGGAAGGCCCGTTGGATGAGAACCGTTACGTCGTCGATTTCATCGCTCTCCGCGACGCCGTGTTGGAGCAGACCCAAGCGCTGGACCACCACGTGATCCTGCCCAGCGACCATGCGGAAATCCGAATCCGCAGCGATGACAAGGAGACGACGGCGAAGTTCCGGGACCGCCGTTGGGTGTTCCCGAATGAGGACTGTGTGATCTTGCCGGTGATCAACACCACGGCCGAAGAAATCGCTCGGGTGATCGCCGAACGAGTACGGGATAAAACCAAATCGCAATTCGGCGATGCGCTCAATTGGATCGAAGTCGCCGTGGATGAAAACCAAGGCCAGTGGGGCGTGTGTCGATTGCCATGGAAGTGAGTGGTCGATTGCTCGGCGTTTTCCCGTCTTTAATTTTCGACTCCGTCGTCGGCAAGGAGAAGGGTCAAAAGATGAGGTGGTCAAAAAATGTTGGCGACGGACGAGCGGTTGCTGCGTGGTGACTTCATTTTTTGACCAATCCATTTTTTGACCCCACAGTCCGTCTGCTCGACCTCCGTCTGCATGCGGAAGAAGGCAAATCTGGGGAGATACTTGTTGAGTGGATGGATAGACGGGCATCGTTGGTAGGTGGCACCGATTCGTCCCTACGTCTTCAATTTTCGACTCCGGTGTCGGCAAGGAGAATGGTCAAAAGATGAGGTGGTCAAAAAATGTTGGCGACGGACGAGCGTTTGCTGCGTGGTGACTTCATTTTTTGACCAATCCATTTTTTGACCCCACAGTCCGTCTGCTCGACCTCCGTCTGCATGTGACGGGGGCAAATCTAGGAAAATTCGTGTTGTGTCTAGGCTTCAGCCGATCCTCGGCCTTGCCGGACGCCGCAAGGCGGCGTGGAGGGGCGTCTAAAGGCTGCACCCCAACGATTGCCAACTCGGCGCTCGTTTGGCACCATCGATGACGATCGAGTACGCTAAGCGAAGTCGATCGATTGTCGTCCGGCCCTTGAAACGCGAATCATCGGGTCAATCAGACCGGTGATATCCGATGGAGAGTCTTCGCATGTTTGACGTCTTGTTCCTCGTGGGTGGGATTGCCCTGATTCTTGCTTGGGGGCTGGCGTTGGAAGCCAAACGCAGTCGCGAGTTTCGGCGACGGTGGCCGCCGATTTCGGAGGATGAATTCGTCGCAAACTGTTCGCCGGGGACGAACCGCGAGCGGGCGCTGAAGGTGCGCCGCATTATCTCCGAACAACTCGGCGTCCCCTACGAACGGATCCATCCCGACCAGCGTTTCGTCGAGGACTTGGACTGCTGCAATTGACTCGTTTCCGCAGAGGACGCATGTTGTTTACTGAGGGATCTTGACCGTGATTCGGCGGACGATGACGCAAACGCTTCGATTGATTGCGATGGCGATGATTCCCTATGTCGCCGTTACGATGGTTGTCTTTCTCTGCCAACGGTTCTTGCTCTTTCTTCCCACCCACCGCGATGTGCCCACGCTGCTCCAGCCGTGGTTGGTCGAGAACCGTACCCTTGGCTATTGTCGAGAAGTGCCCGGGGCACGGACTGTTTGGTTGATGACGCATGGAAACGGTGGTCAAGCGGCTGATCGTGATTA
>NZ_JBFHKV010000720.1:0-4576 GCF_041595215.1 Stieleria sp.
ACCGACACCGACCAACCCACCAATTCGTCGCGAACCATTCGTTTCACACTCGATGACGGCGACGGCGGCACCAGCGCCGCGCACGATGTAACGGTGAACGTGGCCTCGGTCAACGATTCGCCGGCGTTCAGTGGCCTTGACCATACACCGACGTTTGTCGAAGGCGGATCGGCGGTGATCTTGGACAACAACGCCACCATCGCGGATGCGGAACTGGGGGCGGCCGATGACTTTAGCGGGGCAACCCTGTCGTTGGTGCGAAACGGCGGCGCCAACGCCGACGACGTGTTTGACGGCAGCGGAACGCTTGATCCGTTGGTCCAGGGCGGCAACCTGGTTGTCGGCGCGACCACCATCGGAACCGTCACCACGAACAGCGGTGGCCTGTTGGTGCTGACGTTTAACAGCAACGCCACTGCCGCACGGGTGAACAGCGTCCTGCAGCAGATTTCGTACGCCAACAGCAGCGTCATGCCGCCGTCGAGCGTTCAAGTTGACTTCACATTCGATGACGGAAATGCGGGTGCCCAGGGCAGCGGCGGTGCTTTGAATGATCTCGGTTCGGTCACAGTCAATCTCACGTCCGTCAATGCGGCTCCGACGATCGATCTGGACGCGAACAATTCCAGCGGTGCGACCGGTGCAGACTTCGACACAACGTTCACCGAAGGCGGCGGGCCGGTCGCGATCGCTGACTCGGCCGACGCAGTGCTCGCCGACATCGACTCGCCCAACCTGCCCCAACTGTCCGTTGTGATCAGCAACATGTTCGACGGGGCCAGCGAATCACTCTCGGCGGACACCAGCGGAACCTCCATCACCGCCACCTATGCCGCCGGCACGTTGACACTTTCCGGAACCGACACGGTCGCCAACTACCAGCAAGTGCTGCGAACGATTGCCTACAACAACAGTTCGGCCAATCCGGACGCGACCACTCGGCTGATTCAATTCGTCGCCCATGACGGTGCAGCCAACAGCAACGTGGCAACGGCTCGCGTCGACATCGTGACCGTCAACGACGCGCCGACGGCAGCGGACGACAACTTTGTCACGCAAGTCGGAAAAACACTGACCATCGGTGCCGGCGGTTTGCTCGCCAACGACTTCGATTTGGACGGCAATGCGTTGACGGTGATCCCTGTCTCGGGGCCGATCACGGGGACACTGACATTGGCCGCCGATGGCTCGTTTCAGTTCACGCCGGCGGCAAACTTCACGGGATCGATCACGTTTACCTACGCCGTGACCGACGGTATCGCGACGAGCGCCCCGACGACGGTCACGATTCAAGTCGCCAAGCCCAACGACCTCAGCGAGGTCACACCGGCGGACATTTTGAGTGCCGGCCCCGATCCAGAACCTGATCCGGAAACGTTGCCGGATCCGCAGGTCGTCGAAGAGGTTTCCGAGGGCGAAGATGAATCAGAGCTTGCCACGGCGATTCTTCCAGACACGATTCTGAACCCTGACGTTCCGTTGGTGTTGACCGGAGGCGCGGTCATTCAGACGACGGACGACGAAATCTTGACGCTGAGCATCATGCCCACCAGCACGCCGGGCCTGACCGATGCCGTCCAGGAGTCGGAGCGAATCGCCAGTTTGTCCGACAGCGAGACTGGCCGTGTCAGCCGCCAGTCACGAATCGACTCAACCCGCGCAAGTGTTTCAATCCTTGGGATCGCCAAATTCGACAGCAAGCTACTTTGGGGCGACATGGAGAATCTGCAAGACGATATCAAACAATCGGATATCGCGCCGTACTACTTTGCAGGCACGTTCGCGGGTTTCTCCGGCGCCCTTTCGGTCGGCTATGTGATGTGGACCGTTCGTGGTGGTTTGTTGGCGACCAGCTTATTGGCTCATTTACCGGCCTGGAGTTTTGTCGACCCACTGCTTGTCCTGAACGAATTGGACGATGACGACGACACGGACGACGACTCTTTAGAAGAAATGTTGGACAAGACCGAAAAAGAACGAGAGAACAACGGACCGGTTGAGACGGAGGGCCAGACGGTGCTCCAGTCAGAGCTTCAGCCAGTGCTCCAGCCAGCGCTTCAGCCAACGGGATCCGGGGAAACCGTTATATGAATTTTTTGAGACTCAACGCCAAAACGCGTATCTCGCTCGGGTTGGTCTGCATGCTGCTGTCGGTGCTGTCCGGAGCGATGATGCTGGGACTGGTGCCGGAACGCGAGTCGGCGATTCGTGAAGGACGCGGTAATCTTTGCGAAACGATCGCGCTGACCAGTTCGGAATACATCTCGTACGGCGAAACCCGTCGCTTGGACCAATTGCTTGAGGCGGTGGTCGAGCGAAACGATGATGTCGTTTCCGCAGGTGTTCGCCGGGCCAACGGAGACTTGGTGTCGGTGTTCGGTCATCACGAATCGGTCTGGCCGAAGGATGAATCGAATCGGTCGACCGACACGCACGTCCGCGTTCCGATTCGTAGCGGCAAGGACCGTTGGGGAGCGGTGGAGTTGTGTTTCCGTTCGTTGCATGACGACAGCTGGATGGCAACGTTCACCGACCCTTGGATGCTGCTGACCGGATTCGTCTGCCTGGCGAGCTTTCTGCTGTTTCAGCTCTACTTGAAAAAGATGCTGGCCCACTTGGATCCCTCCAAAACGGTTCCCAAGCGTGTGCGGACGGCACTCGACAATCTCGCCGAAGGTCTGCTGGTGTTGGATCGACAGGGGCGTGTCGTGTTGGCCAATCAGTCCTTCGCCGATTGGGTCGGCAGCGAAGCCGACAAGCTATTGGGCAAGAAAGCAGACGAGTTGCCCTGGAATTTGGATCACCTGGAAGGTTCGCCGTGGCACGAAGCGGTGACCTCCGAATCGGTGGTTTCGGGCGGCATGATCGAGCTGAAGCAACCCGGACAACCGGCTCGGACACTGATCGCAAACGCCTCGCCCGTGCAGGGCAGCGAAGGCAAGTGTCGCGGCGTGCTGGTCAGTTTCGATGACGTGACTCAATTGGAGGAAACCAAACGTGATCTGACCGTCGCCAAACGCGCCGCCGACGATGCCAATCGCGCCAAGAGCGAGTTCTTGGCACGCATGAGCCACGAAATCCGAACGCCGATGAATGCCATCCTGGGCTACACCGACGTGCTGCGTCGCGGGTTCGACACGTCCGTGACCGATCGCCAGGAATACCTCGATACGATTCATGGCAGCGGCGAACACCTGCTCGCGTTGATCAACGACATCTTGGATTTGTCCAAGGTCGAATCCGGGCAGATGGAACTGGAACTGGGGCCTTGCTCGACATACAAATTGATCAAAGAAGTCGTTTCCTTGCTCCGCAGCAAGGCCGACGAGAAAGGCATCTCGCTCAAATTCCGCAATGAAGGTCTGTTGCCCAAAACGATGCAGGGCGACTCGGTTCGCCTGCGGCAAGCGATCATGAACCTCGCCGGCAACGCGATCAAGTTTACCGATCAAGGCGGTGTTGAAATCGTCGCGCGGATCGATCAAGACGCGTCCAAGCGACGAAGCGACAAAAACCTGGTCTTGGCCATCGACGTCACCGATACCGGGATCGGGATTTCACCCGAAGCCCAAGCCAAGGTGTTTGAGCCGTTCGCCCAAGCGGACACGTCGATCACCCGGCGGTTCGGCGGCACCGGGCTCGGGCTGGCGATCAGCAAACAACTCGCCGAAGCGATGGGCGGCGATATTTCGTTGGTCAGCACACCGGGCGAAGGCACCACCTTTACGATTCGAATCACGATCGGAAGCGCCGACGAACTGGAACTGGTTGACCCCGCCGACCAGGCCGAGGCCGAAGAGGAATCAGCGTCGGGCAAAGCCAAGGTGCGGCAGTTGCCGCCCTGCAAGATCCTGGTCGCCGACGACGGTTCGCCCAACCGCAAACTGTTGCAGTTGGTGCTCGGCCAAGCCGGCGCCGAAGTTGTCGCGGTGGAAAACGGCCAGCAGGCCATCGACGCGACGGACGAACAATCATTCGACATCATCCTGATGGACATGCAGATGCCGGTGATGGATGGTTACACCGCGACGCGCCAGTTGCGTTCCTCCGGGTACAGCAAACCGATTTTTGCCTTGACCGCCAACGCGATGCAGGGCGATCAGGAAAAGTGCTTCGATGCGGGCTGCAGCGGGTTCTTGTCCAAGCCGATCAAAATCGATCATCTGCTGGAAACCTTGGCCGAGGAACTCGGAGACGAACCGGGCGCAGTAACCACCGAGGCCACTCAGGCCGATGAGTCCACGACCGACGAGTTACAGTCCATGCCCTCACCGGAGAGTGATGCGGTCGACCCGCCGGTCGAGACCGCCGCCCAGGACGAAGGAAGAATCACGTGCAGTTATCCCCTGGATGATCCCGACTTCTTGGAAATCGCGCAGGACTTTGTCGACGCATTGCGTTCGCGATTGCCCCAGCTCGATCAGCTGCTCGACGATTGTGACTTCGATGGTCTGGCCGACGAATCACACTGGCTCAAAGGCGTCAGCGGAAGTGCGGGCTTTGAACAGTTCGTCGATCCCGCCTATGCCCTTGAGCGGCACGCCAAGGCCGGTGATGCCGCCGCCTGTCAGCAGCC
>NZ_JBFHKV010000721.1:0-4573 GCF_041595215.1 Stieleria sp.
GACGTCTTGTCGGCCCGCTCGAGCAAACGCCCGACGTTGAGAAAGTGCCAGGCGGTGTTGTGGGGCATCGTGTTGTCCAACACGCCGGTCCACATCAGTGCGTGGTCGCGAACCTGCTCAAAAAAATCCGCCGTCGGATCGGTCAACTGCGACGGGCTGCTGTCGCGAACGAAATGGTAGAAATCATTGAGTTCCTCAAACGCCTCGGTCGACAACGCCTCGCGGACGCTCCGCGCGTTTTCGCGCGATGCCCGTAAACACGTCAGCATCGAACTGTGGTACTCGCGATCAAACGCCAAGAATTGCACCACGTTCTGACAGTTCGCCGTGCCGTACTTGGCCTTGAACCACTCGTTGTCGCCGGTCACCTGAACCAATGGTTTCCAGGGATCGACCAGGTATTCCGGTTGGTCCAACGTCATGTGCAACGTCACTTCGATGAATCGAGCCAAATTCTCAGCTCGCTCGGCCTGACGGCTCATCCAGTAAATCGATTCAGCAACACGTGAAAGCATAAAAGGCTCAGTTAAATGGTAGCCGGTTCGTTTTCAATCGGTCATTCGTCTACGTCGCATCTCGCCTGGGGCAGTCGCGCGACTCACATCCGCGATTTGCGGTTCGGGTCAGTGATCGACCGGGTCGGTTTCGTCGTCGTGCGCACTGGCGACCGCCTGTCCCTGTTCGGCGACCACCCAGGTATCCTTGCTGCCGCCGCCCTGTGAGGAATTGACGACCAACGATCCCTTGCGCAGCGCCACGCGGGTCAAACCGCCCGGCAACACCCAAACGTCATCCGGTCGGCTGCACAAAATGTAGGGTCGCAAATCGACGTGACGGCCTTCCAAGTGATCGTCGATCACCGTCGGGGCGCGCGACAGTTCCAGCGTCGGTTGGGCGATCCAGTTCCGCGGATCCTCTTTGATCTTCTGGGCGAACTCCTCGCGCTCTTCTGGTTTCGCGTGCGGACCGATCAGAATGCCGTAACCGCCCGATTCCCCGGCCGCTTTGATCACCAATTCGTCCATGTGCGACAACACGTACTTCCGATCCTCTTCCTTTTGGCAAACGTAGGTCGGAACGTTGGGCAAGATCGGCTCTTCGTCCAAATAATATTTAATCATGTCCGGGACAAACGCGTAGATCACCTTGTCGTCGGCAATGCCCGTCCCGGGGGCATTGGCCAAGCAGACGTTGCCCGCGCGGTACACGTCCATCAATCCCTCGACCCCCAACACGCTGTCTTTGCGAAACGTCTTGGGATCCAAAAACGTGTCATCGACCCGCCGGTAGATCACGTCCACACGCTGCAGCCCGCGTGTCGTTTTCATGTAGACGAAGTCGCCTTCGACGACCAAGTCGCGGCCCTCGACCAATTGGACCCCCATCCGCTGGGCCAAGAACGAGTGCTCGTAGTAGGCGCTGTTGAAAACACCGGGTGTCAACACGACGACGGTCGGATCGGAAACATGCGGCGGCGCGACATCGCGCAACAGTTGAAACAGTCGCGACGTGTAATCGGTGACCGGGCGAACCCGCGACGCGCCGAACACCTGCGGAAAGTTCCGTTTCATCACGTGACGGTTCTGCAACACATACGACACCCCGGACGGACATCGCAAATTGTCTTCCAGAACGTAGACGGTCCCCGTATTGTCACGGACCAAATCCGTGCCCGTGATGTGACACCAGCCGTCGTTGACGGGCTTCAGTCCGCGACTTTCCTCGAGATACGCCGGGGCCGTGTCGACCAACTCCGCCGGAATGATCCCCTCCTTGATGATGGCCCGTTCGTTGTAGACGTCACAGAGGAACCGATTCAATGCACGGATCCGTTGACGCAAACCGGCGTCAATGTGCTTCCACAAGATCGCCGAGACGATCCGCGGCACCACGTCAAAGGGCATGATCTTTTCCGTGCCCGATTTGTCACTGTAGACCGTGAACGTGATCCCCATCCGGAACAGGGCCTGCTCGATCGCATGCTGGCGACGCGACAGTTCCTGCGGCGGAAAGCGGTTGAACAGCGAGACTAACTCTTCAGCATCCGGACGAGCGAGATTGTTTTTGTCGACTAACTCGTCGAAGAAACCATCCGTCTGATAATTTGGCAGGGACGGAATCGGACCAAGTGACTGCATCTGAGACACGGATCCGGAAGTTTGTTTTTGCATGGCGGACTCTTTTGCGCGTGCTTTAAAGCAGTGCGCAACAGGCAAACGAAACGACACGAGTAAAAAAGGACGTTCGGTGGTGGAGCTGGATCCGCCAAGTTCCAGACCATGGACAGATTCTAATCAGATCTGTCTCCGGACGCCTCCTGGCAGTCGCCCGGCAGCACCTTGCGGGGCACAGCCCTCCCGAAAGCCTACTTTAAGGGAACGGCGTGATCTCCGCATCCATCCCAGGCCAAGGTTTCGACAACATTGACCAAATCGCTCCGCCGCGCGGCCGGCCGACGGCGCTGTATCATGAGCCTGTCGTTTTGCGACGGAATCTCCCTTCGACTGCTTCTTTCCTACTCTTTGCGATCTGCCCCACCCGTGCGCGGCGACACCCTGAAACGGCTACCGCTCTATTCGCTCGCCTCGGGCGTGATCGTCGCGATCGTGTTGATGGCCATCGCCCTCTCCGGGGCACCGATCCCCAACATCGGCCTCGGGGCGCTCGGTTTGCTGCCACTGGCGGCGGCACTGGTGGATGCCGTTCGTTTGAAAACGAAATACGCGTCCGGCCGGCCCAATCGGGACGACGGGGCAGGGCAGGGGGGGACGGGCCAAACGACGCCCCAGTCGGAACTGCAAGAGTGGCTCAAGGAAAAGGCGGAATCGCTGGCCGCGCAGGAACAGGAACTCAACGCACGCGCACTGTCGTTGCAGCAGTGGATGCAATTCCCCGATGCGATCGATTTCAAGAACACCGACCCGACCCGCCGGCCGCCGCCGACCGAGACGCCGGAAATCTCCGTCGATGACCCGATGGCACGGCACGATCGCGAGTTGCTGGAATTGGTCGAAGCCAAAACGCGAGAGCTGTTTGACAGCATTAAACAAGACGCCTACCGCAAAGAAATCGGCGACCGCAAAGTTTTTGACAATGAAAAAGTCCGCACGGATCTGGTCGCCCTGGTTTCCGACGTCGTGGCGATTTACCGCCCCGGTGAGACAGCGCCGCTGCTGAAAACCAATGTCGACGCCGTCTCACGGGCCGTCGGACGGGCTTCGTTGAGACTGTTGGTCGCGGTGGAAAGTCTGCCGGGCGGATTGGCCAGCTATGATTTCCAGTCGATCTACAACGTGGTCATGCGGGCAGTCAAAACCTTCGGCCTCTACAAGTCGGCCCGACCTTACATCGATGTCGCCTCCAACGTGCTGTTCGCCGGCCGGATTGTCAGCAGCACCAACCCGCTGACCCTGGTCGCGTGGTGGGCAGCCAGCAAAGCGACAACCTACGGCGCGTCGAAATTGGGCGCCCACGTACTGGATCAACAAGCCGTCGGGCTGATCCGTCAGCTCGTTGAAATCATTGCCATCGAAGTCGCGTCGATCTACAGCCCGATGGTCCGCTACCGAGACGTCCATTGGATCTACGGCGTCGAATTGGTTCATCTGGCCAGCGAACTGGCGATCTCCGACTCCGCCCGCGTGGCGGCGATGAAACAATTGTCGGCGCTGAACCTGCGGGATGAGTACGGCCGGGTTTCGCTGCTGCGTCATCTGGCCGACGGTTCCACCTCGCGACCGTCCGACTACCAACCCGCCCAATCCCTGCCGGCATCGGATCGCAAGATCGTGGCCGAGCGTTTGGAAGCGTTCTTGCTGACCTACGTTCTGGACGACAAGAAAAATCGTCCTCAAAAAGCCACGATCGACGCCTGGCAAACCTCGGCGGCGGATCGCCTGGAGATCCAATTCCGTGTCGGCCAAGTCGACGTGTCGCCGGAAGAACAAACCGAACGGGCGATCTGCGCACTCGCTTCGTTTGCCCTCCAACACTTCGGGGACGACCCCGAACCGGCGATCGGCCGGCTTAAAATGACGCAAACCTTCAACGCAATCGATTCGTCGTCCCGCGCCCGCCTGGTCCGAGAAATCCAAGCCGAGCCGCCGTTCTTGTACCACCCACCCAGCCTGGATCCGGACGGCGAAATTTGCAAACGCTTCCTCACAGATCTGATCCACTTGGCCGCCAACGGTCGCAAACCACCCGAGCTTCTCGTTGCGGGGCCTCGGGCAAGCGACACTGCGGTCGAATTGGTGTCTTGGTCCGGCGAGGAAGCCATTCGTGTGACCGCCTACTTCATGCGTACCGACGCTGATGAACTGATCAAGCAATACCGCCAACGCGACGCCGCCCAGCTGCTCGGTCAAACCAACCCGGCGAGTCTGTCACCGGAGGTTGCCACCGCGCTGCATTATCTGCTCGGCCAAACCGGCTCGGAGCAAGGGGTGCGTTGTGTGTTCAGCGATGCAACGCTGTCGACCGATGACCAACCGGTCGCGCTGGCCCGAATCGGTTCCTCGCTGATTTGCTTTCGGCTCCAGGGCGATGCCGACCGGGCGACCGCCAGTTTGAC
>NZ_JBFHKV010000722.1:0-4568 GCF_041595215.1 Stieleria sp.
GCGTCTTCCTGGACATAGTTCGTCCCCAGCCAGGTCTCATAGCCGCCGAAACGGTGCTGCCTGGGTGTCGGCAGGTATCCGAACGATCCGTTGGCCAATTCGATCGTAAACATCTGCTTGGTCGGCGCCTTGGCCTTCAGTTCCAAGCCGGTTTCGGTGAAGGTTTCGAAGGGGATCGCGGCGATGCCCAGGTCCCCGATCCCGAAGGTTTGCAATTGGATGTCCACGGTGTCGGGTGCTTCGTCGAGACTGGCGATCCGATTGGCGTAGATGGCTTCACGACGATGCCGGGGTGATTGTTCGGAACTCTTGGCCAGGGCATCAAAGTAGTCGCGCATCTCTTGCGTCGGCTTGCGAACCTTCAACGTCAGCGGGGTCGATGCGGCGGACAGTTTGACCCACTCATGGAATTCGATTCCGCCATGCGCTTCATAGACTCGGTCGGCGATCTTGTTGGCGACTTCCTGCATCTTTTCGTAGCTGCCGTAGCGTTTCGGATTCTTGTCGCGAAAGTCGATGTTGTTGACGTCGCCGCTGGTTCCGTTGGAGAGCATGCCGACAAAGGCGGGTGTCGTCTCGGTCGCACCCAATCGTTTTTCGATGGCGCGGGCAAAGTAGCCGAAATAATCCGCGGAGACTTCATTGCGGGGGACGCCGCCGACGTAGTGCAGGGAGTAGTTTGCCAGCAGTGCGATCGGGCTGCCGTCTAGGCTTTGTACCGAAACGAAACTGACTTCCGGGTCCACAGGGCCGGCTTGGCGATCGAGCGCGGCGTGTCCTCGCGGCGGATTCATGCGGACTTGATCGATGCCGCCGAACGGATTGGTTGCCAATTGGGGATCGGTCACAAACCAACGTCGATTGAAGACTTCAGACGGTTCGTCGACGCTTCCCCAACCGATCTTCGCGGGTTGCAACTGATTCAACGCACAGCGGACACCGTCGGCGATCCGGCTGGCCAGGAATTCTTGGTACTCGGTCAATTCGCTCTGCTCAATGACCTTGCTTTCGCCGCGCGCGGTCGTGGCCGAGTGCGTGTGTGTCGAAGCCATCATCAGGTTCGCGATCGGGATCTCGGTCGCTTCGTGAATCGCTGTTTTCGCAGCGTCAAACACTTCGTGGGGAATGCCGACGTTGTCGCAGATCACGATTGCCAGTTTCGTCGTGCCGTCATCGAGTACCAGGCAGCGGGCGTGCAATTCGTCGTGAATGTGTTGTGCCGGCATCGGTTCCCAGCCGCCGACGATCATCTCGCCCAGCGGAGGTGTGATGTTGCTTGTTGCCGCTCCGGCGCGAAACGTTTTACCGTCTGCTTGCGCGGAGACCGGAAGGGCGGTGAGGAAAAGGGCGGCGATGGCGGTCGCGGCGATGGCAAGACGAGTCAACTGGTGAAAGCAATCACGACGGGAGGCGGGGAAAGTCGCAAGGATCGATTGCATGATGGGGTGCCTGTGGGGAGATTCGGTCAGGAAGGGTGGTCATTGTAATGATCTGGTCGGCGTGTTGCCCATCAACGCCGACAGTTTTTGACCGAGCCGATGAACGAAGCATTCGACAATGAACGACGGTTCGGTGATTCGTCGCTGACGGCGACAGATGGCGGACCGCCTACCTCGACATTTTACGCTTCACCACGGCAGCCCGTTTGGCGGGACGTTATGATGGATGCCACTCGCAACAAACGAGGGGATGCCAACTGAGAACGGGTGACAAAGACGAGCGTTCAAGATCGAACCGCTCGCGATCGTCCGGGTGTCTCGCCGCGGCGTGTTCCGGCCTGCCTCCAGGTGAATCCTTGATTGCCAACACCGCTCCATTTCGATTCACTCTTGCGCTGTGCTGCACAGTTGCGATGGCGATGCAGGTCCCCGCCCAAGAAATCGCATCGGCGGTCCCCACGGATGAATCGCAAGCGGCTGTGCCGGCTGACGTTGCCCCGGTCTTTCCCAATCGTCGTCACGCGCTGATCATCGTCGGGCTTCCAGGCGATCAAACCCATCGCGAGCGATTCGACGCGACCGTCCAAATCTGGCGGGATTGGTTGGTGCAAATCGCAGGTGTCGATTCCGCCGACATCCTAGTGCTTGACGGCCGCGACGCGACCGAAGACCGATTGCCCGCAACTCAGGAAAGCATTCGATCGGTGGCCGAGCAACTCGTCGAGCGAATTGGCGATGACGAATCGCTGTGGGTCTTTTGGCTCGGGCATGGCAACCAGGACCGGCGGCACGGTTGGTTTCATCTGCCCGGACCCGACATGAACGCCGCACAATGGGCTGCGATGTTTGCCGAGTTGAAAGCCGGCGAACAGGTGTTTTGGATGACTCATTCGGCATCGGGCAGTTTTATGAAACCCTTTTCGCTGCCCGGGCGGATCGTGGTCAGCGCAACCGACGACGGCGAAATCAACGAACCGCGGTTTCCCCGTCAACTCGCTCTCGTCATGACGCAACAACTCGCCGCGAGCACGAACGCCGAATCGACAGCCGAACCCACAGCAGATCCCACGTCGCCGGCGAAGGATCCGCCCGTCAGCGTCCTGGACCTGTTTCGACGCACGGCGGACCAAGTCGGCCGCTCGTTTGACGAAGACCAATTGTTGCCGACCGAACACGCTCTGCTGGACGACAACGGTGACGGCGTGGGCACCGAGGTCGCTGAATTGGCCGCGATTGATTCGCAATCGATTCACAACACCGCCGCCCAGGCCGTTATCGACGGACTGTTGGCGGCGCGAACGATCATCACGACGCCTGAACCTCCACCGACACCCGACGAATCGGCCGCCCCCGCGGCGACGCAACAACCATGAATCACCAGATGCCAGAAACGAATGACTCGGCCGGCCAGCCAACGGGCCAGCCGACCGCCGGTGACCATCCCGAGATCGTGGCGCGGCTGCAGCAGGCGAGGACGCAACTGAAACAAGAGATCGGTCGCGTCGTGATCGGCCAGGAAAAAGTGATCGACAGCTTGTTGATCGCCATGCTGTGCCGCGGTCATGCGTTGATGATCGGCGTGCCCGGACTGGGTAAGACGCTGATCGCCAGATCGCTGGCGAAAATGCTGGACATGCAGTACAGCCGGATCCAATTCACGCCCGATCTGATGCCATCGGACATCACCGGATCGGACATCATCGAAGAAGACCCCGAAACGGGCCGCCGCCAGCTCGAATTCTTCCGCGGTCCGCTGTTCACCAACTTTCTGCTCGCCGACGAAATCAACCGGGCACCGCCGAAAACCCAAGCCGCCCTGTTGCAGGCAATGCAAGAACGTGAGATCTCGGTCGGCCGAGAAACGTACCATCTGCCGCCGCCGTTCTTTGTCGTCGCGACGCAAAACCCGGTCGAGCAGGAAGGAACGTATCCGCTGCCGGAGGCACTGCTGGATCGATTCATGTTCAACGTTCCGGTCGTCTACCCATCCAAGCAGGAGGAAGTCGAAATTGTCAAAGCGACCACCGGGGATGCCGACGTGCAACTGCAATCGATTCTGTCGCTCGATGAAGTGTTGCAATTGCAATCCTTGGTGCGTGGTGTGCCGGTTGCCAACCATGTCATCCGGTACGCCGTCGATCTGGTCGATGCCTCTCGCCCGACGTCACAGGACGTCGCATCAAAAAGCACGGCGCAAAAACGCACGGCGGCGTCCAAGCTGCATCGATACATCCGCTATGGAGCCAGCCCTCGGGCGTCGCAGTGTCTGGTCCTCGGGGGCAAGGCGCGGGCCGTCTTGCTGGGGCGGTATCACGTCGATTTTGAAGACATCCGCGCCGTCGCGACTGCGGTGATGCGACATCGCCTGGCATTGAACTTTCAAGCCCGCACGGAGAACATCACCGTCGATCACGTCATCGGGCAACTCGTCCAAACGGTACCCACCCCGTCATGAACACCGCGTTTGTCACACCGACACAATTGACGTCCTCGGAGCTGCGGGGGGCGACCGATGATTTGGAATTGATCGCCCAACGGGTGGTGGAAGGTTTCATGCATGGATTGCACCAAAGCCCCTTTGTCGGGTTTTCGGTCGAGTTTGCGTCGCATCGCGAATACATGCCCGGCGATGACCTCAAGCACATCAATTGGCGGCTTTTCGGACGACACGAAAAACTGTTTGTGAAGGAATACGACGCCGAGACCAACGTCGAAGTGCATTTGATCGTCGACGCCAGTCGATCGATGATCGCCGCAGGAAAGTGGTCGTGTGCCGCGATGCTGGCCGCGGCGTTGGGACACTTGGCCATTCGCCAACGCGACGCGATCGGATTGACCCTGTTCGCTGACAAGATCCAGACACACCTGCGGCCACGTTCCACGGCGGATCACCAGCTGGAGGTGTTGCATGCACTCGCTCGGCCTCAAGATCACCCGGCGTGTGAAACCGCGCGTGTCTTGCACGAGGTGGCCGAGCTATCGCCGCGGCGCGGATTGAAGGTGTTGATCAGCGATTTCTATTTTCAGCCGGAGGAACTTGCCGACGCCTTTGCCCATTTTCGGCACTATGGACACGAAATGATCGTGTTTCATGTTTTGACGCCGTTGGAAACCGCAATGCCCGTCTCC
>NZ_JBFHKV010000723.1:0-4560 GCF_041595215.1 Stieleria sp.
CAACGGTTTGGATTTGGACCTGTTCCAGTACGACACCGATCAATCCTTCGCCGTCTTCTTTCTGGCCGCCGACAAGACGATCTATGGACGATTCGGCACGCGTTCGCACCGTACCGAATGGATGGGGGACGTCTCGTTGAAGGGGCTCGCCAAGGCGCTGCAAGGGGCGCTGGACTTGCATGCCGACCACGCGAAGGTCAAAGAGGCGTTGGCGGGCAAACGCGGCCGGCCGATGGAAGTCTCGTCGCCGGAACGCTACCCGTCGTTGAAAGACAAATTTACCGACAGTCTGAATTACGATGGCGACGTCGTGAAAAGCTGCATTCACTGTCACCAGATCGGCGACGCCCAACGCGAGTACTACTGGCACGACAGAAAACCGATTCCCGACAAGGTGCTGTGGCCGTACCCGCATCCCAAGACCGTCGGACTGATCATGGATCCCAATGAGCGGGCGACGGTCAAAGAAGTCGAGGAGGATTCGATCGCCTCGCAAGCAGGGCTTCGCAGCGGCGACGTGATCGCAACGCTCGACGGCCAACCGATGCTCTCGATCGCCGACATTCAGTGGGTGTTGCACAACGTTGATCCCGACGGTGGCGCGGTGCCGGTTGAATTCAATCGCGACGGTTCAGCAGTTGCCGCGCAGTTGCGATTCCCCAAGGACTGGCGCCGCGCCAGTGACTTGTCCTGGCGCGTGACGACGTGGGGACTGCGTCGCATCGCAGCCGGTGGCATGGTGTTGGAACCGTCGACCCGTTCCGATGCCACACCGGTCGGCGTTGGAAACGAAACCATGGCGTTGCACGTCAAGCGAGTCGGGAAATACGGGCCCCACGGAACCGCCAAGCGAACCGGATTTCTGGAGGGCGATGTGATCACGTCGTTCGACGGGCGAACCGACCTGTCCAGCGAACAAGACCTGTTGACGTACGTGGTCACGTCAAAGCAGCCCGGTGATCAAGTCGACGTTACGGTGTTGCGCGACGGAAAAGTGCTGTCCTACAAGTTGCCGATTCAGAAGTAACATCGGCTAGGCTTCCAGCCTGTCATCAACGGTGTACTGATCGATTGCAGGCTGGATCGTCTCCATAGAAAAAGGACCGCGCATGTCATCTCCCACCGGACCTCCCGTGATCACCCTCGACGACATTCGGTCGGCCCAGCACCGGATCGCCGACTACGTCGTCCGCACGCCCGTGATCAACTGCGAAGTGATCTCCAAGCGGCTCGGCTGTGGCGTATCCTTCAAGGCGGAAAACTTGCAGCATGTCGGTGCGTTCAAGGCGCGTGGTGCCGTCAATGCGGTGATGAGTCTGAGCGAGGAGGATGCCCGCCGCGGCGTCGTGACTCATTCGTCCGGCAATCATGCCGCCGCGATCGCCCGCGCGGCTGGTTTGCGAGGCATTCCGGCATTCATCGTGATGCCCGAAAACGCGTCGCCGAAGAAAATTGCGGCGGTCGAATCCTATGGCGTCTCGCCGGTCTTTTGCGGTCCGTCGACGCAGCAGCGTGAGCAGGCTGCCGCCGAGCTGCAACAGCGGACCGGTGCGATCCTGGTGCATCCCTTCGAAACGCCGGCGGTGATGGCGGGGCAGGGAACGGTCGGGTTGGAATTGCTCGAGCAGGTCAGCGGGCTCGAAGCCATCCTGGTGCCAGTCGGCGGCGGAGGCCTGTTGGCGGGAGTTCTGGTCGCCGTCAAAACGATTCGGCCGGAGGTGAAAGTCTATGCCGTGGAACCGGCGCTTGCCGACGACACCGCGCGAAGTTTGAAGGCCGGGTCGCCACAACCGCCGACCCGTTATGACACCGTCGCCGACGGTCTGCGAACGCAAATCGGTGACCACACGTTTCCGATCATTGAGAGCTTGGTCGACGATCTGTTCCTCGTCTCGGAGGCATCCATTCTGTCGGCGATGCGGACGATCGCCGAAGACGCCCACTTGGTCGCCGAACCGTCGGGCGCGGTGGCGTTCGCCGGGCTGATCGACAACGCCGATCGTTTCGCCGGTCGATCGACGGCCGTGATCATCAGCGGCGGCAACCTGAACTTCGGCGATTGCCAGCTGGGACGCAACTAAACCCCTTGCCCTGCCCACAAACAGGCACCTCCTCAACGCCCCCAACCCACCGGGGACAGACCCCGAATCAATTTCCTGCGAGCTCACCGGGGACAGACCCCGAGCTCATCAACCCAGTGGGGACAGACCCCGAACCCAGTGGGGACAGACCCCGTGAATCTACAGCGGGGACAGACCCCGAATCCAATTCACCGGAACCCACTGGAATTCACCGGGGACTGTCCCCGAACTCACCGGGGACTGTCCCCGTGTGGGAATAGGGTGAATGGATTTATTGGGGTGTGTGCATCGTTTGGGTGGGGTGGGGGGCGAGGATTATTCGGACACAGCGGAGGGTCGGCGCGTCGTGCGCAGCGAGGGATTCAAATTTTGACAAAAGAAAAACACCCTCGGACCACACAAGGCGAGTTGCGAGGGAGTCATGCGTCTGTGGATCAATCCAGGGGCGACGGGAGATCAAGTCGGCTATCGCACTAAGACGCTGACGACCGACTGCCGGTGGATTCACGACGCCGGCGCCAGTTGTACAGTCGCGCCAGCTGTACAGTATCGTGTCCGACGCAACCTCGACCCGCCAACCCCGCACGTCAGCCGTCGCGGCGGAAAGCAATTCGATTGAGTTCAACGACGCGGAGTGATTCGGCTGAACACCGATCTTCCGGCGGATCGGCAGCGTTTCAGCGAAACAGATCCGGCTTCGTTTCACGCAGAATCGCCAGCGTGTCCGCCCGTGTTTTGGCATCCAGGTGACGGTACGCATCGTCTTGATTTTCGCCCGTCAAGACTGCCAGCAACTGACGCGTGACTTCGTTTTTGAGAGGCTTCTGCATGGAATCGAAGGTTGGCGAATAGATCAAGTAGCTGCAGGGGTACTTGAACATTCGGGTCTTCAGATCAAAGTCTCGGAGCGATCGGCCACGACTGTCCACCGGCCCGCGATTGCTAAACTCCTCAGCAAAAATGATCGAACCGTTGACCGGGTCGGTGAGTACCGCCTCGTTACAAAACAACGCATAATCGACGACCGGCTTGGCGATCAATCGAAGCTGGGCATCCCATTCCGCCGCCTCGTTGCTACGTTCGACGGTTCCATCACCTTGGTACAGCAGCTGACGCAGCGAAAAATCTGCTTGCGTGATCGCGTTGTGCATTTGCGTCTGGTGTTCCAACACCATCAACGCAACGATGTCACTGTAGGGAGATAGATAATCGTGTGTCTCGAAGTCATCCCACAGGCTCAAACGGTTTCCATTTTCGCGCGTGTCTAATTGTCCGCCACGAAGAAACGCGTTGCCCATGTGGCGCATCTCCCCGTGTCTCCCGGTCACATACCATCCTCCCCACCGCTGCGAGAATGGGCTGGAGTGGTCGGTGATGAATGACTCGCGCTGCGAAGCCACGCTGCCGTCGACCTCCGGATAGACGCTGCGAACGGTGTGTCCTGGCACGCCCTGTGTCATTGACGTCGCATGGCAAGCCAGGCAGTCGTAGTAGGCCTGCTCGACCTTGGCACGCCATGGCATCATGTCAACAGTGTAGAACGCGGTGCCCAGTTTCGGATCCGCCGTTGAGATCTCCATCAGGGAACTGCCCCGGACCCATCCCACGTAGGTGTCGTCGTTGAAATAAATCGCACGCGGGTTACGGCGTGAGATGTAGCGCACCTGCATGCTTGTCTTGGAAAACACCAGTGTTTGCGAAGATTCGGGGATCTCAAGTGCACGCAGGAGAGACCGTAGATAGCCCGTTTCGCGTGAGTATTCCAGCTGAATCGTTTTCGCATTCAACTTGTCGACTAGCCGGCTGACCCGGTTGTCGGCGGCCGTTTGGGAGTATTCAAACGGTGCCTTTTCGATATCGATGCTCAGGTTAATCTGGGCTCCGGCAGGTGCGATGAACAGACCGATGCTGCATACGGCCATGGAGAGCCAGCGAAGGGCAGGACACAAACGAAAGTCGCCGCTGGACATGGTGATGCCATCATAACGTTGAGAATCGGTGGTGAGACAACCCCGCCACAATCAGTCGTCAGCTCGTCGGCCCCCTCTCAATCGCTGCCCCGACGATTGAGTCACAAGGTCGCGATCGCCTTTATAATAGAAATGCACCGAGATGTATAGAATATAGTTTGTTCGGCTGCCCCGCACAATGTGGATCTTCCGCGTCTCTGTTCGGACCCAGCCGCGACAGCCCTTTGGTGGGGCGGCTCTTTTGGTGGGGACTGTCCCCAAATCGCCTGGCCGGGGACAGACCCCAGTTTGAATTCCTTCGCGCTGGTGCTGTTGTTGGACTACTGAAACCACAGTTCGGCGAAAATTTTTTACTTGACTTCCAAGGGCCATTCGGGTGGAATGGGTGTAGTTAGGCAGAGTATCACGATTACTCGTTAGTTTCGCTGCGAATGGTTGAGAAAGATCCTCAATCCCGCAGCAGTTTCCTGAAACGAGTTGGGGAGACTCTGCGATGGCAAGATCCAATC
>NZ_JBFHKV010000724.1:0-4557 GCF_041595215.1 Stieleria sp.
AGGGCTCGCGCCCTACCGCTAAAAAATGCTTTACATGTTAGCGGCAGGGCGCAAGCCCTCCGGTCCCGCATCGTTCCCGAAATACCGGAGGGCTCGCGCCCTACCGCTAAAAAATGCTTCCCAGCGTTGGGCGACGGGGTTGGGGGGCGACATAACGACCTGTTGATGGGATCGACGCTCCCAAATCAACTCGATCATGGTAGCCCGAACACATCCGCGAGGGAGGCGGCGAGGCCCGTCGCACACGCGTGCGGGCGTCAATCGACAGGCCGGTGCGCTTCCAGCTGGCGTTTTTCAAGGTTCGTCTGGCATTGTGGAAGCAGCAGCCCTGTGGGCACTATAATACGATGCGTCGATAAGCTGGCCCCGCGTGACGATTCATTGGATTTTTTTGATGCGAGTATGTTGTTGTGTTCTCCTCTGTGTGCTGACCGGCTGGGCGGATTGCGGCGCGGCCGATTCGGCTGGTTCGCAGGAGCAGCCCGTTTCGTTCAACCACCAGATTCGACCGATTCTGTCGGACACCTGTTTTTTCTGCCACGGGCCGGACGAAGAGGACCGGCAGGCGGATGTTCGTTTGGATATCGCGGGGCAGGTTGATTTAACGGAACTGGTCTCGCGCATCACCTCGGATGATCCGGATACGGTCATGCCGCCGCCGGATTCGAACAAGTCGCTCTCGCCAGAGCAAATCGAGCTGTTGACCCGCTGGGTGAAATCCGGGGCACGCTATGAGAAACATTGGTCGTTTGCCCCGCCCGCCGAAGTCACGCCGCCGACGATTGCCGGGGCGGACGAATCCAAAGACGAGATCGATCCGTTTGTGATCGCGAAACTGCGGGAACGCGGATTGACGCTCAACGAGGCGGCGGATCAACGGACGCTGATTCGTCGCGTCACGATGGATTTGACCGGATTGCCTCCCACGCGGTCGGAGATTCACGCGTTCCTCAATGACCCGTCTCCGCATGCCTATGAGAACCTGGTGGACCGATTGTTGGACTCACCGCACTATGGCGAACACATGGCGCGCTACTGGTTGGACCTGGTACGTTTTGCCGACACCAACGGATTGCATCACGATCACTATCGCGAAATGACTCCCTATCGCGACTGGGTGATTCGCGCGTTCAACGAAAACCTGCCCTTCGATGACTTCACCGTCGCACAAATCGCCGGCGACCTCTATGAACAACCGACGACGGACCAGTTGATCGCTTCCGGATTCAACCGACTGCACTTGATCATCGATCGCGGTACCGCCCTGCCCGAAGAGAGTTTCATGCGGAATGTGGTGGACCGCGTGTCTGCCGTCGGCACCGCGTTCCTGGGACTGACACTCGAATGTGCCGTCTGTCATGACCACAAGTATGACCCGATCACGCAACGTGACTTCTATCAGTTCTACGCATTCTTCAATAACTTTGACGGCGATCCGGAAACCGGTGGACGTCGCGGTCTGGACTTTAAACGTGGTCTTCAACCGCCGTATTTGGAACTGCCCAGTGAGAGTCAACGCGAGGAACTGGCGCGATTGAATCAGCAGATCGCCGACGTCCAATCGAGTCTCAAGAAGCTTGAACGCAAGCAGAAGTCGAATGAACAAGCGGGGCAAGCTGCCGAGTCTGAAGAACAAGATCGCGCGGCGGAAGAATCTCGAAAGCAACTGAACGATCAACTGGCGCGACTGCAAGCCTCCCGTGACCAGTTGATCGAATCGATTCCCGCGACATTGATCATGAAGGAGCGTGAGGAGGTCCGCCCGGCACATATTCTGGTTCGTGGCAATTACGACCAACCCGGCGAAGTGGTCACACGGGACACACCCGGTTTTCTGCCACCGCTGGAATCGGATCAGCCGACCAAGACGCGGATGGATTTAGCGAGATGGTTGGTTGATCCGGACAACCCGCTGACGGCGCGGGTTGCGGTCAATCGATTCTGGCAACAATTGTTTGGTGTTGGAATCGTCAAGACGTCAGAAGACTTTGGTGCCCAAGGTGAACCGCCCACCCATCCCGAGCTGCTGGACTACTTGACGAACCGATTCGTCGATTCGGGTTGGGATGTCAAAGCGTTGATCCGAAAGATTGTCCTCTCACAAACCTATCGCCAAAGTTCGGCAGCCCCGCAAGAACGATTCATCGCCGATCCGCAAAACCGGCTATTGGCGCGCGGCTCGCGCTACCGTTACGACGCCGAAGTGATTCGCGATCAGGTGTTGGCGGTCAGCGGGTTGCTGAACCCGACGCTGTATGGAAAAAGCGTCAAGCCACCACAACCCGAAGGGCTTTGGAAGATCGTGGCCATGCCGTACTCGTACCCGCGCGTCTTTGAACCCGATGAAGGCGGCAAGATCTATCGGCGGAGTGTGTATTCGTTTTGGAAACGCGGCTTACCGCCGCCGCAAATGACGATCTTTGACGCGCCGACACGGGAGAGTTGCTCGGCCCGGCGGGAACGGACCAACACACCCCTGCAAGCGTTGGTGTTGATGAACGAACAACAATACTTCGTCGCCGCCAAAACGCTCGCCTCGCGGTTGCTGCAGACCGAAGCGAGCGATCAACATAGGATCGAGATTGCCTATGAAACGATCACGTCAAAGATCCCGAGTGAAGACGCGTTGAATCGAATGATCGACGCACTGCAACAATTCCGTGCGGTCTACCGCGACAACCCGGATGCCGCTCAAAAGATGGTCGCGCAAGATGGCCCCGCAATCCTGCCAGCCGATGGTCCCGAACCGTCCAACACCGACTTGGCGGCGATGACGATGTTGGTCCACTCGCTGTTGAACCTTGATGCCACAAAGACGAGAGAGTAAGCATGGACACGAATCAGCCAACCGATCATCGGCGTGGGTTTCTCAAGGATTGTCTGTTGCGCCACTGCGGCATGGGACTGGGTGCGACCGCGCTGGCGACGTTGCTTTCACAGACTCGCTCCAATGCCAATCCGGCCACGAGTAGCGGCGGTGATCTCTCCGGCGGCGGACTTCACTTTCCCGCCCGCGCCAAACGGGTGATCTTTTTATTCATGGCCGGTGCGCCCAGCCAGATCGATTTGTTCGACCACAAGCCGGAACTGCACCAACAGTTCGGCAAGCCGTTGCCACCGAGCGTCAGCAATGGCCAGCGTGTGACGGCGATGACCAAGGGGAAAGCCCAACTCGTCGCGCCGTCGATGTTCTCCTTTGCCCCGCAGGGACAAAGCGGGCTTGTGATGAGCGAGTTGCTGCCGCACCTGTCCAACGTTGCCGACGATTTGTGCATCGTGAAGTCGTTGAATACCGACGCGATCAATCACGACCCCGCCAAAACGCTTTTCTGCACCGGGTCGCAGATCCCTGGCAAAGCGAGTTTGGGGTCCTGGCTGAGCTACGGGCTGGGACGCATGAATGAAAACTTGCCCGATTTTGTGGTGATGAATTCGGCGTTCTGGACCGGCGGCACCGGCAACGTGCAAGCGCTTTACAGCCGACTCTGGGGATCCGGGTTCTTGCCCTCGAAGCACCAGGGCGTTTCGTTCCAACCGTCCGGCGACCCCGTGCTGTTTTTGTCCAACCCGCCCGGTGTGATCCCGCCCAGTCGACAACACATGCTGGATCTGGTCACGGAGTTGAACCGAGAACACTTGGACGAAGTCGGTGATCCGGAAATCAAAACCACGATCGCCCAACAAGAGATGGCGTTTCGGATGCAAACGTCGGTTCCCGAATTGACCGACTTGAGCGACGAGCCAGAGCATGTGCTTGCCCAATACGGTCCCGAAGTGCACAAAAGCGGGTCGTTTGCGCGAAACTGTTTACTGGCGCGACGGATGGTCGAACGCGGGGTGCGGTTCGTACAACTGTTTCACCGCGGCTGGGACCACCACGTCGGATTACCCAAAAAATTGCGTGGCCAGGCGTACGATGTGGACCAGGCGTCCGCGGGACTGATTTCGGATCTCAAACAACGCGGATTGCTGGACGATACCTTGATCGTCTTCGGCGGCGAATTCGGACGCACCACCTTTTGCCAGGGTAAACTGACGCCGACCGATTACGGCCGCGACCACCATCCACGCTGCTTCAGTGTTTGGATGGCCGGCGGAGGCATCAAGGGGGGAATGGCGTACGGACAGACCGATGAGTTCAGTTACAACATCGTCGAAGATCCCGTCCACATCCGCGATTTGAATGCCACGATTTTGCACCAGCTGGGGATCGACCACAGACGGCTGACGTTCCCGTTTCGGGGACTGGACCAACGGCTGACGGGCGTCGAAGAAGCACACGTGGTCAAGGACATCTTGACGTAGGGCGCTTGTGGTTTGATTGAATGTCAGACGTCGGCAGCGGGTGGCGTTCGCGTGCAACCGTCGGGGTGATGGTGAGGAGATGAAGGCAGAATGATTCGGGGCAGAATTATGGAGACAAGGAGACAAGGAGACAAGGAGAGAGGGAGATGAGGGCGGAGCCGTCGACCGGAACTAGACCTACGGAGCCCTTGTTGCCACCCCATCAGTCTGCCACCCCATCATTCTGCCCCCATCATTCTGCCCCCATCATTC
>NZ_JBFHKV010000725.1:0-4547 GCF_041595215.1 Stieleria sp.
AAACCGTAAACTTCTCCCCCGGCAACACCACGTCGGTGTAGGCCAAGACATCGGTGGTCGAGGGGATGTAGTGATGAAGGGCGGCTTCGGGATCCGATATCGATCGGTCCGCCAAGACGCCGACACGCTCGATCGTCCCGGGTTTGGCCAAGGCCCAATTGTGCGGAACGACATCGGGGTTGGAAAGCGTCAATGCGATCGGCTCGCCCGTGCGGACGCGAAACGATCGCGTCGCATAGGACAGGTTGGTCCCGGTTTCGATCTCGATCTCGCGCGCCCCGGCAAGCTTCTTGCGATACGGGTTCGGCACGCTGCGGGTCGCCATGGCAAGGTCCGCATGGATCGGATGCGGGGCGATCGTCTTGGCAATCGACACGTAACCCGGGAAATCGGTGTAGGGCTTGTCGAGTTCATGAACCGTGATGAACAACTGATGAAACTGATCGGGCGCCGATTGCACGGACAGATGCAATTGATTCGCCCGCTGGAGTTCCGGTAGTTCAAGGAAGACGGTCTGGCGATCGGCAAGGACATGGGCGGACGTGATCGGCAGATGATCGTGTCCCCGTACGCCGGGGTGCCGTGTCGAAAACTCCGGGGAGCCATAGCCAGGACCGTAGCGATAGTTCCAAGTTTGCGCGAAGTGATTGCCTGGGTCGGTGACTGTCGCGGCGTCCAAGGGCATCGAAAACGAAATCACAATTCCATTTTCATGGACGTGAAATCCGGTCGGCAGTTGAGTATCGCCGCCGTCGTAACGCACGCGTTGGAAACAACCATCGTCGGGTGTGTAAGAGCCCCAGCCTTGCATACCGGTCACGTACAGTTGGCCGTCGGTTGGGTTGAATCGTCCGCGGTGGACGCCCGAGCGGAACTCGCCAGGCAGCGGCACCACCGCGGCTTGGGCCTGTCCGTTGACTTGGTCACGAAGCACCAGGAAATGCGAACCTGCGCCGAAGGAGAAGTGTAGCAATTGGCCGGACAGGGGCCCCCAGGAATCGCTGTCAACAAACACCTGGCCGCCGCTGGAATTGTCCAATCCGCGCGGCAGATAGGCCAGTGGCAGTTGCGGAGTTTGGCCGTCGCGTGGGCCGCCGTAACCGTAGTGCGGCACACGCTTGTTTGCGCGTGTCGATGGATCTGCGGTCTCGCCGGCAGACGGATGACTGGGAACGGCGCAAATCATCGATGCGGGAGTCCAACTGCCTTCCGAGGCGGGAACGGTCACGGTTGCGTCGGGCAGCAAGCCCAGGCCATCGGGGTTGCGAAATCCGGTCGCGATCACGTCGGCCCGTTGTCCGTCCGATGAAATGCGGACCAAGCCTTGATTGCCCGACGCGATGTAAAAGTTTCCGTTGCGGTCACGCTGCAAGCCGCAAATGAAATCGTGTCCGGCAGCTGACGTTTGATAGGCATTGCTGAAGCATTCGTAAAAATCCGCTTCGAAGTCGCCGTTCAAATCGTGCAGGCGTGTGATCTGGTCGCGGCCCAAAACGAAGATCCCGTCTTGGTCGACGACGATGCCCAAGGCATGATGCAGCCCGGACGCGAACCGTCGCCAGGTCGCTTTGGTCGAAGGGTATTCGATGTCGGTCACGCGCCAGACGTCACCTTGCATCGTGCAAACCAACGCGGAACCATCCGGCAAAAAGGCCTGGCCGCCGCAGAACAACAAGGCGTTCCAAGGGTTCTCGAAAGGCAAACCGATCGTGTCCACCGCGTAGGGTTTCGCCGTGCCGAATCTGATTTCGGTTGCGATCGTTTGCGGCCATTGGGTCGGCGCGTTTTTTAGATGATGACGCAACGGATGTTCTTCGGCCGGCGCGACGACGCGAACGAAACGTCCGTCTTTCACATCGGGCGCGTCGAGGAACGTTTCTTCGCCGATGCGATAGGCAAACACGACTCGATCGCCGATCCGGTAAAAACCCAGGTAGTGAAACGGCTGGTCGGGTTTCGGTTGCCGCGGTTGGCTGAGTAGTTCACCGTCGATCTTCAGCCCGTCCAAGAAGCCGTGCCGGTGCGAGGAAAACTTGACAAAGCCGTCGCGCCAAACGGCATCGTAAGTCAACGTGTCGGGATTGAAACAGACGGCGAGTTCGCCGTGCTCGCCCACACGCACGCACACGCCGCGCGGAATGGTCGTCTTACCGACGCGGAACACACCGCACATCAGGCTGCCGAGTTCGGTCTGGTTCCATCGGTCGTTGGCCCAGGTGATGTCATTTTGGTTTCCCCAGTGACCCTGATCGCCGCCATCGAGCCCCGGGTATTCGGCCAGCAACGGCGGGACGGTGGCTCGTTGACGGAAGAAGTTCGCTTGTTTCGCGTAGAAGTCATAGACTCGATCGCGATTGACGTGGTGTTGCCAGCTGGGCCAATGTTCGGGGGCTAGCGGTCGTCGCTCGATCGGAAATTCCGCCGGTCCATGCGAGTGGGTCTGGGCGTGTGCGAGCAGCGTTTCCATCTCGCCGCTCGGCAAGCCGTCCTCGGTCCCCAAGGCGAACAAGAATCGCAACAGACCGCTTAGGTCTTCGCTGGACATCGCACCGGCCAGATTGTCGGGCATCAACGTGCCGACCTCTCGCTGTAACGCGATCTCGTCGATCGGAATCGCGGTCTCGGTCGGTTGATCGGCCGAGGGATCGCGAAGCACGAGTTCGCGCTCGTCCTGACGCACCAGATAGCCTTGGTGGGTCTGCCCGGAATCGTCGAGGACCAGATGGGCGACGTATTCGGGTGGGATGTGTCGTTTGGGCCACAGCACCGATTCGACCAGTTCCTCGGGTTTACGTTGCTTGCCGATCGACGTCAACTCGGGGCCGACGCTGCCGCCGTGGGGGCCGATGCGATGACAGGACAGGCACGCCGAATTGGCATTGGCAAATGTCAGCAAGCCTCGATGTGGATCGCCATCGGCACGGGCTTGTTCGACCAATGCGGAGACCAACTCGGGAGAGTAGTCTCGGTTTTTGAAGTCCAGCCGCGCGGCATCGGGTTGCGGTTCTTTCGCCCCGGCCCGCGGTGAAGTTTTCTTGCTGCGCCACAACAGCAGCGTCGTGTCGTCTTGGGTGGCATCGATCACCGGATCGGCGGGAACGTCTCGCACGCCCTCGGAAATGCGGACCCAGTGGACATGGCCGCGACAACCGATTCCCCCCTCGACCAATCGACCGATCGCCAGCTTGTCCGCCCGGCCATCGCGGCCGATCGAACGGATCGGCTGATCGGCCACCGGTTTACCATCGACCAACAATCGCAGACGATTCGACTGGTAAATCATCGTCACGGTATGCGGCTTTCCATCACAGATCATCGCCTGGGAATGGACGTGATCGGGTTGCATCCCGGGCAGGTAGGCGGTGAAGTTGCCGGTGCCGTTGTTGGAGAAAATCTCCCAATGGTCACCGGATCGTTTGGTGTCGTTGGCGACAAGGATGTTGTATCCGTTTGCATCGGGCAACGTGACGCGGCACTCGACGGTGATCGGCGGTCGTCGAAATTCCGGGCGGCCCTCGATCAATGTGCCGACGGTGTCGGATGCTCGCTTGGGGGGCGCTGTTTCGGGTGAATACGTACGGAGTGTGGGTTTGGGGCCGGCCGGTTGGCCGTCGATTTGTGGCAGCAACCAATGCAAGCCGTCCAGGTTATCTCGCAGCCGAAGCTCGACGTCATCCTGCGTGTGACCGATCAGACCGACGGGGCCGTCGTAGCCGGAATCACGGATGGCGGCGAGCAGTTGGACATCGAATTCGCCTTCGCCCAGCGGCAAGATTTTCTGGCCCCGTTGATCACCGTCCCGGGTCATGCCGTTCAGATTCAGACACAGCAAATAAGGCTTGAGTTGCTTGAGAACAGCCGCGAAGTCGTCGATGTGCCCGTGACCATGGTGCAGGTTGTAAACGATGCCGACATGCTGGGCGTCGTGATGCTTTCGCAGATAGTCGCAGACCGCGATCATGTTCTCCGGTTCGCCGCCCCAGCCGCCGTGGTTGTACAGCCCAAGTTTGCTGCCCAGTTTGCGAGTCTGCTCGACCAACGGCAGCAACCGGGACGCGGCGGTTTGGATACGTTCCGCTTGCGTCGCCCCTTCGATCGAACCGAGCATCTGCCAGATCTGCGGGCGCAAGCCGTGTTTTTCAAACAGTCTCAGCGCCTCGTCGTGTGCACCCCAAAATGCGAAGTATTCGATCCCGTGTTTTTTGTATTGCAGAATTTCTTCTTCGAACGTCGGTACATGTTCGGCACGCCAATCGTAGGCGACGCGCCGCAATCCGAGCCGCTTGACCATCTCGGCACGCTCGGCCGGCCCGCGTTTTTGCGAGTCAAAGGGGACGATGCACCAGGCAACCAGATTTTCGTCGCGAAGATTGTCAGGTGTTTCGGCGAAACATTGCGTGGTGACAGCGACGCCGAGTAGGATCGTCAACAGGACTCGTAGGGGGGCCATAGATAATTAAGTGTTGCACAGAGTTGTTAGAAGCCGATTTCGTTTTGTTTCGGCCATTGTAAACCACGTCTCTGGTTGCGGCAGGTGATTCGATCGC
>NZ_JBFHKV010000726.1:0-4532 GCF_041595215.1 Stieleria sp.
CGATGAACAGCGAACGACGGAGCTTTCCGAAGCCCCCAACCCCGCGCTCGATCCCTACTCCAACAATCGCTCGCATTTATTGGCCGGAGGAAAAACGTACGATGAAGGGGGGCGTGATCGCGGGCCCTATCGAAACTGTGCCTTTCTGATCAATTCCGAGAAACAGATCGTCGGTCGCACGTCCAAACGGACCTTGATGCCGATCGGTGAGTATGTCCCGTTGGAACGTTTGGTTCCTTGGTTTCGCGAGTGGCTGGCCGTCGATACCGATTTGATTCCGGGCATAGATTATGCTCCGTTGCAGCTGTCTACGGGAGTCAAGATCGGCGTGACCGTCTGCTATGAAGACACGGACCCGGCGATCGCGTCGGCGAATGTTCGTTCGGGTGCGGACGTGTTGATCGGCTTGATCAACGCGTCGGCCTTCACCAGCCCAACCACCCTGCAGCAGCATCTGCGACTAGCACGCCTACGCGCCGTCGAAAATCGAACGTGGTTTCTCCGCTGCTCGTCCACGGGCATCACCTGCGTTATCGATCCGAACGGACGAATCGTGAAACAACTGCCCTGCGGCGTCGAGGCGGTGCTGGTGGCTGATGTTCCGTATCGCTAACGGTGGTTCAGGACGACAGACGTTGCGGCAGTCGAGTAGTGCAACGATCGACTTTCCCCGCTCCTTTATCGTGTCGCCCAATTAGCGTGACGCCCGTGATCACAAATGCGACGACGTGCGTGATTGAGCGCGCCAAGCGTGCGTCTTTCGCACTGCTGATGAAGCGGTTCGGAAAAGCGATCCGTTTGCCACCACAATTCTGGTCCGTCTGTGGAATGGCCGTCGCGACACGGCTATGCTGACGGCATGGGAAATGCAATCTCCCAGCGGTCAGCGGTCCCTGCGGTTGAACGATCCACACGATCAGGAAGGTAGGTCATGTCGAATAAGCAAGTGAAGTCTCCCACCCAAACGCCTCGCCGAGGTTTTTTGAAGACTGCCGCGGCGACGGCCGGCGCTGCAATCGCGGCACCGACGATCATCCCCAGTTCAGCGCTGGGGTTGGACGGTGCGGTCGCACCCAGCGAACGCGTTGTCGTGGGCGGAATCGGGATCGGCCGTCGGGGAGGCTACGATCTGAGTTGTTTTCTGCCGCAGAAAGACGTGCAGTTTGTCGCGGTCTGTGACGTCAAACAGAAACGTCGTGGCGAAGTCAAAAAGATCGTCGATGACCACTACGGGAATCAGAAGTGCGAGACCTATCGTGACTTTCGTGATCTGCTCGACCGCAGTGACATCGATGCCGTGTTGATCGCCACCGGACCGAACTGGCATTCGACTGCGGCGATGACGGCTGCCAAAGCGGGCAAGGACATGTATTGCGAAAAGCCCGTGACCAAGAACATCGCACAGAGTTTGATCCTGGCCGAAACGATGCGCCGCACCGGACGCGTATTCCAAGCCGGAACGCAACGCCGCAATCTGCCGCACTTCGCCTTCGCCTGTGAGTTGGCGCGTACCGGCAAGCTCGGCAAATTGACCAAAGTCTACGCCCACCCGATGGGAATGAATGCTTTGATGAGTGGCTGGTTGGGACCGGAGCCGGAACCCGATCCGGAAGTCGTCGACTGGGACATGTACCTGGGGCCGGCCGCCTGGCGCCCCTTCAACAAAAAGTTGTTGGACGGTTTTAATTTTGAAAAAGGCGGCGGCTTCGTCGGTGCCTTCTCCGGCGGCGGCGTGTTGGAATGGGGATCACACTGTGTCGACCTCTGTCAGTGGGCCGTCGATGATTGCCCACCACCTGTTCAATACGACCCGCCGAAAGACGGTGAGTTGGTAGCCCGCTACGAGAACGGCACCGAGTTGATCTTTCGCGAAAAAGGCTGGATCCCGCTGGGGTCTTGCCCGGTACGCTTCGAAGGCGAAACGGGTTGGGTCGAAGCCGGTGACAGTGGAAAGATGGTGTTGAGTTCTCCAGAGTTGCTCGCCGGTCGAGAGGTCGCCGAAATCGGCGGCTACCCGGCGACGTTCCACGTCCGCGATTTCCTGGATTGTGTCAAGACGCGGCGGCAACCCAAAGGAAATGCCGATGCGGCCTGCAACGCGCACATCGCGTGTCACGCGGCAAACATCGCGCTGTATTTGGATCGCCAAGTCAATTACGACAACGCCACGCACGAATTCATCAACGACGAGCAAGCCAATCGAATGCGCTCCGAGGCGCTTCGCGAACCGTGGCGGCTGTAGTGCCCTCGTGAACCAGGCTGACGGCCTGTGATTGTTTCGTTCACACTCATCCCCATCGCTCCAAGCACCCTCCCATGCATACGACTCGACCTTACCTTCGCAGCTTGACGTTGTTCGTTGCGTCCATCGCGACGCTTGCCATCCTGTCCGTCGCGGCCGTTCCGATTTCAGCGGCCGAAACGGAAGCCGAACTGCTCGCCGTCCTCCGCTCCGATGCACCGGGCGGCGAAAAGGCGATTGTCTGCAAAAAGCTGGCAATCCATGGATCAAACGCCGCAGTTCCTGAATTGGCCAAGCTGCTTTCCGATCCACAATTGTCCTCGTGGTCCCGCATCGCGTTGGAGGTGATTCCGGGCGATGATGCTGACGAAGCCTTGCGGTTGGCCACTCAAACGCTCGACGGCAGACTGCTTGTCGGCACGATCAACTCGATCGGTGTCCGTCAGGACGCCGGTGCGGTCGAGATCTTGGGCACACGTCTACAGGACACCGATCCCGAAGTCGCTTCCGCCGCGGCCGTGGCGTTAGGGCGGATCGGCAATGACGCCGCATCCCAATTGCTTCAGCAAGCCCTGCAGACCGCATCCGGCGATGTCCGTAATGCGGTCGCCGAAGGCTACTTGCTGTGTGCCGAACGACTGCACGGTGACGACAAGTCGGGTGCGGCGACGGAGATCTATGACGAGATCCGCAAGGCCGAACTGCCGATGCAACGGATCGTCGAAGCCACCCGTGGTGCCATCTTGTCCCGTAACGAAGACGGGATCGCGTTGTTGATGGAGACGTTTCGGTCCGACGACAAAAAACTATTTCAGCTTGCGCTGGGCACGGCGCGGGAGTTTCCCGGCGGCGAAGTGGACCAAGCCCTGGCGGAGGAGTTGACACGAGCGACACCGCAGCGGGCCGCGTTGATCGTCCAGGCGATGGCAGATCGATCCGAAACGGTCGTGCTGGATGCGGTATTGCAGGCCGCACAAACCGGTGACAAACAAGTCCGCGTGTCGGCGATCGATGCGCTCAAACGCGTGGGGGACGTTTCTGTTCTTTCGCCGTTGTTGACGATTGCATTGGACCGAGACGCAGAGCTTGCCCAAGCGGCCAAGGACACGCTGGCCGAACTACCCGGTGAAGGCGTCGACGCGAAAATTGTTGCGATGCTGCCCGACGCAACGGGAGACAGCTACCCGCTGCTGATCGATCTGGTTGGCAGCCGACGCATCGATGCGGTTCCCGATCTGGTCCGCGCGCTCGATCATTCAGATTCCGCTGTCCGCGGCGCGGCCCTGATCGCACTGGGGGAAACCGTCCGCCTGGAGAAACTTTCTTTGTTGATCGAGCAAGTGGTTGCTCCGAAACGTGCGGAAGATGCTGCGATTGCCCGCCAAGCTCTGAAATCGGCAAGCGTCCGCATGCCCGATCGTGAAGCCTGTGCGGCGGAACTCGCTTCGGCAATCAGTCGCGCACCGGCAACCACGAAAACGGTCTTGCTGGAAATCCTCAGCGATGTCGGTGGCACGACCGCATTACAGACGCTCGCCACGTCGGCCAAGAGTTCTGATCCAGAACTGCAAGACACCGCCAGCCGTCTGTTGGGCAAGTGGAACAACTTGGACGCCGCACCGGTCTTGTTGGACCTGTCCACGACCGCGCCGGCGGAGAAGTATCAGGTTCGTGCGCTGCGTGGCTACATCGGACTGGCAAGGAAGTTTTCGATGCCGGAGCGCAATCGTGCCGAGATGTGCAAACAGGCGTTGGAGGTTGCGAGCCGGATCGATGAGCAAAAGCTGGTGTTGGATGTCTTGAAATTGCACCCCAGTGTCGCCGGACTGAAATTGGCCCTCGATGCCAAAGCGATCCCGGCGATCAAGGCCGACGCGACGGCCGCGGCAGAGGAAATCGCACAGCAACTGCGTAAGAAAGGTGTCGACGTCAGCCGGCTGATGTCGGGGTCCTGAAGCCGGAGCCCGGCCCGTCAAATTGGTATCGGCCGGGCGCAAGCCCTCCAGTTTGCCGCGCCGCGTTGCTGCGTGACCGGATGGCTCGCGCCGTTCCGCTACGATGCGTATTACTCCCTTTGTTAGCGGCAGGGCGCAAGCCCTCCGGCCCGGCGCGCCGCTTTACGGCGTGACCGGACGGCTCGCGCCGTTCCGCTACGATGTGCATTGCAGTGTTGTTAGCGGCAGGGCGCAAGCCCTCCGGCCCGGCGCGCCGCTTTACGGCGTGACCGGACGGCTCGCGCCGTTCCGCTACGATGCGTATTACTCCCATTGTTAGCGGCAGGGCGCAAGCC
>NZ_JBFHKV010000727.1:0-4532 GCF_041595215.1 Stieleria sp.
AATTGCACCCCGTTGAATGAGGAGATTTCTGCAACCCTAGGAAGCACGCCATCCAACCCATTCCGGTCTCTGAACCATGAAACGTCTCTCTTTTCGAGAATCGGTGGCCCAAAACGTCTTGGTCAGCGGTTTACTTGTCGCCTCGGTGGCCACGCTGCTGGCCCTTTCGACGCTGCCGCTGATTGCTGTTGAGCGTGCCGAGCCGACCGTCAAGCCGTCACAGAATGCGGTTGTACAAACTGCAACCGAGTCCGACTCGGACACCTCCGCCGGTTCAATCGATAAACCACTCGGCGACAAGCCACTCGGCGACAAAACTGACGATGACGTGCCCAACGAGCAGCCGAAATTGGTGGACATTCTCGATGCCGAAGGCGAAACCAAGGATTCGAAACCGCATCGATCGCCAGGGGCATCGTCCGCGGGTGGCCCGGCAGAGTTGATTGGTGAATTGACCGACGCACAACTGGCGGCGCTGGCTCGTGGCGAGCAACCCTCGGCGGCGCTGGCCGAGCAGCTTCAGATGACCGGTGCCGACCTTCATGAGTTGCTGCTGAGTGAGTTCGCCGATCGCTTGGGCAGGGATCACCGCAAGACGCCCGAACCCCTCGTCAAACCAGAGTCGACTGTCGATTCAACCCAGCACTCTGGGAAATCGCCGACCCCGATTCCCGGCATCGGTGCAGGGGGCGATCCGGAAGAACCGTTCGATCAGGGGCCGGTCGCCGTTCGATTGCAGGACGTCATTGTTCAGGCACAACAGGGGACACCGGCCGGAGCCGTCGTGATGGAACTGGTGTACGCCCAAGGACACGGGCCGATTCTTTTTCCGGACCAGCCGCTGTTCCTCGTCGAAACGCAAGGTCGCGCCAAGTATGCCGCGTTCGACATCACCTACCAGCAGTCGTCTAAACGCTCGCCTTTTGAAGTGGATCGCATCGAGGCGGCATTCCTGGTGAACGGACAAACGCCTTTGGAAGTGAAATTGTTGACTCGCGATGCGGTATTGCTCGAGCCACTGGAGATCAAACTCGTTGGCCAACCGGCGGCGCTCGTCGCGCTGAAACATCGCTGGTGGAAATCCTTTTCAACGATACCCAAAGAGCTCGGTGACGAGCAGAAACTGCTCCGCAGGTCATTGGCCGCGATGCTTGCCAGACGCTACGGGATGCCGAGTCCTTGGCCGGTGCCGCAGAAAGACGATGGGCAAGAAGACAGCGTGTTGGAAGCACAATTTGAACGTGCCGTCGGAATGCTCTTTGGAATGGAATCTGTCAAACTGGCGATTCAAGAGGACGTCAAACTCAATGCATCCATGCGGTCCGAACGCGCCGACGAGCCCGTGCCGCCCAAGCCCCGGATGGACAGCGTCGTCATTCCCCCGTTCCGCGACATTGCGATCGAACCGATCGCGATGCACGTGCCCGAAGAATGCTTCTATCTGCGGACGGGCAGCTTGGCCAATTACAAGAATCTGCGGCAGTTTCTGACCGGATGGGGAGGCAACCTCAGCGACGTCGTCGATTCGGGCTCTCTGGTTCGGCAGACCCGAGACAAGGTGGAGTTTCAACTCGCGCTGTCTCCCGAGCAAACCGCATCAGGCCCCTTTGATCAGCTGATTTCCGACATGGCCTTGGTCGGTTGCGATCCACTTTTCAGTGAAGGAGCGGCAGTCGGTGTTGTCTTTGAAGCGTCGGATAGTTTTCAGCTCGCTGATGCCATCAAGCGGCAGCGCCGAACGATGCTCAGTAGGTTTCCCGATGTTTCCGAACGTCTGCTGAGGGTCTCCAATCATCGCGTTTCCCTGCTTTCCACCGACGATAACCGGGTGCGTTCCTTCTACGCGATCGACGGGAATTATCATTTGGTGACGAACTCGCAAACCCTTTTGAATCGCTTCTTCCAAGCCGGACGCGGTCATCGGTCATTAGGAACACTGCGAGAGTTTCGCTATGCGAGACGCAAAGCGGATTCCGCAGGACAGCAATTTGCGTTTCTCTACCTCTCCGATCCGTTTTTTCAGAACCTGGTCAGTCCGCACTACCGAATTGAGCTGACCCGCCGGTCGCGTGCGGCACGGGAGCTTCAGCAGTTTCAATTGGCAAAGTGGTTGGCAGCCTCGGAAGGGATCGAGGAAGCCTCGGTCGGCGCGTTCATCAGCGCGAAATTACTGCCGAGAGGCTTCGCTGATCGCGCTGATGGCAGTCGGCCGATCGTCGTCGACGATCGTTTCCAAGACTCGCTTCGCGGCGTCCCAGGTGCTTTTCTTCCCATTCCCGACGTCCCCATCGATAGAGCGACACGCAGTGAAGTGATCGCCTACCGAGGCTTTCTGCGCGACTACAACCAGCAATGGCGGCGCGTCGATCCGGTGACGGTTGTCTTCACCCAAAAAGAAACGGACGCAACGGGGTTACGCCGCATCGGCATCGAAATCGTCATCACTCCGTATGCACCACAGAAATATGCCTTGCTGGAACGCCATCTGGCCGATCCCGGGCATCGTCGTTTTGCGGCCAGTGGCCGCGACCTGTTGAGTGTCGACACGGCGGTGAGGATGCGACGTGGCAGCCCACCTCATCTGCTCTACATCGGGCTGCGCGACGAGGATCTTTCGTTTGAAATCAATCATGGCCAAGTCAAGCTACTCGACCAGGAACAAGGCACGACATTTGCCAAGCTGCGATCGTTTGGTGTGATCTCGCCGCCGAGCACCGAGATTCTGCGGATGCTCAACTCGGTGTTGCTCAACGGCAAGCCGTTGCCGGAGAGCCCCACCCCACGCACACCGCCGCCGCGGGCACCCTTGCCTTGGTCGACCGCGGCACTGCCATTCGGGTCGCCACCCTCTGGGCAGTTGCTCTATTACTTTGCCTGGGGCATTGCCAATCTGCCGCCCGGAGGTGCTTCGGCGGCGAAATACTTGAGGATGATTGAGAGCCGAAATGGTTTGACGACCGTCGCAATGCAATCGGAATTGCGTAACGAGGTGTTCAACGAGATTTCACAGGAGAACATTGTCGATCCGCCAAAAGTCCGCATGCAAATGCGTTCGCTTTCCGGAGCGGAGATCGAACCCTACATTCAAGCGTACACATATCTGGCGTCGCGACGCGTCTCGTATCAGAACGCGCGGTTTCTGGCGGAACTCACTCACTGGCTGAATCTGCCACCGCAGGAATCTCAATCGGTCATTGAAAACCTGTTGAACGCCAAGATCGCCTGCCCGCTGGGCGGGGCCTACCAAATGAAACAAGTTGCCGGGCTTCCCGATTGCGTCGGCACCTCGTGGAACGATTCAAGCCTGTATGAATTGAATCAAACGCCTGAGACTTGGAAGTTCCCGTTTTTGGATTGGCTCCGCGAGATGGACCTGCGATTTGATCTCGATCAAAACACGCTGCACGCCAAAGTCGACTTGACGATTTTTGACGATCAGCGCGTTACCGACCAATTGAAGATCGCTTCGCAATGACGGTCGACGGTGTTCCGCTCCGCGATCACTCGTCGTCGAATTGAAACTTGGCGTACGGCCCCGTTGCGGAATAGCTCTCTGTCGTACTCAACTGCGGGACGTCCCAGATTTCCGATCCGTTGTATTGAGCACGCATGGCCAGAAAGTTGGACCGGGCGATCGCGTAATGCCACCGAGTTTCACCGGACTGGTTCTGTGCTTCGATCAGCAACAACGCCTCCGGGTCGGTGGCTTTGGCAAAGGCGAACAGTCCGCCGTCGATCACGTCGGACGCCGGGCTGTCGTAGCGCAACAGGGGCTGTGACAACAAACGCAGTCGCGTCTTGCTGTCGTCCTTTTCGGTCATCTCCAATTCGAATCGCTTTGCCAGTCCGCGCATTTGAACCAAGCGTTGTGCCGCCGTGCGTCCCGGCGGCGGTGCATCGGGAACCTGCTTCCAGGTGACGCCGGGCGAGGAGGTTTGCCAGTTTTTCTGTCCGGCTCGCGTGGCGACGATGTTCCCCGTCGTTAGCGACTGGAATTCGTGGCTGCTGTGCGTGTGCGGGCGGTACCACTTGTAAAACGAAGCGATCACCAACGGGCGTCCCTGGTCGGTCCAGACGTAGACGCCCCCATAGATTTCGCCGACCAGCGGATTGGTCCACGTCAGCACGGCGTCTCGGCGAAGGCTCAACGGGCGGCCGTCGGCTGAGATCGCATACTCGCTGGCGATCCGATCGGCCAGCGATGCGAACGCCGCCGCATTGTCAGCCTCTTGGGCCACACCGCAGGTCGAGACGAAAAACGAAACGCAAAAAGCCACCGCCGTTGTCCCTGTACGCATCGAACTCCCCGCTTCATGGTGTGATGGTTTGCCAATCACGCCAGAATAAGACAAGTTGTCTGCAAACGCAACGATTTCAAGAACAAAAAAGTGGGGTAAGCATCCTGCTTGCCACTCCCGACGGCCCCGCCGGCGGCCCCACCTATTCACTCAGCTGCAACCCATCGGCCGGCAAGGCACTTTCATCGATCATCGGTGAAACGTCTGCCGCTGCGGGGACGGGGACTTCAGCGG
>NZ_JBFHKV010000728.1:0-4530 GCF_041595215.1 Stieleria sp.
TAGTGAACGTTGTGCGAGAGAAACCAATGCCATTGGCCGACAGCCAGATTGGCCTGATTGGTATTCGGATGCCCCTTTCCGGCCTTGACCGCCACATCGGTTTGTTTCGTCCAGCTTCCACGTTCGGGCTCGAACGCCCAAACCGTCGCACCGTCATACAAGGGCTGCGCGCGGAGCAGTTTGCCGGAAGACGCATCCATCACCAGATGATTGCCCTTTTGGAATCCAAACACATAGCGCTGGTTCCAGTGACTGGCGAATGACGGATCATACCCCTGAAGCTCGGTGCTCCAAAGCGTCTTTCCCGCTTCACCGGGTGCCAGGCTGGTGAGACTTTGGCCGGATGGTTTTTCCAATGGACCGTGGGGCCCACCGCGGGCATGGGCAACGGCCCATTGTCCGTCGGCGGTCAAGCCAACCGTGGGCGTGTTGTGTACCGAGGTCCCGACCTGTTCGCGCCACAGCACCTTGCCGGTTCGTTTGTCGATGCCGTGCAGATACGTCCAAACGTCTTTCTCATCGACGCCTGCGGGCACCGCGGTTCCGGCGGACTTTTTCCCCGGGGCGATCCATTTCTGAATCTTCGCCCCGGCCTCCTTGTTCGCCACCTCGACGTACAAGATCGTGTCGCCCACCAGAAACGGTTCCGCCTGGCGATTGTTGTGTTTGAAACGCGGCGTCCACTCCCGTAACCAGACCTGGTTGCCGTTGAAATCGTAACACGCCATCGACCCGCATCGATTGAAAAACCAAACATGTCGGCCATCGGTGATTGGGGCAAACACCGTTCCGTCGGTGAATCCGCCGGCCAGCGAGATGAAGACGCTGCCCGGCAACGTCGCCTGCCAAAGTTTTGCGCCCGTGTTTGCGTCCAGGCAGAAACCGATGATGTCGGTGACCGCGTTCTTTTGCTCCAGCGTTTGAATCGGCACATGGGTCGTCACAAACACACGGTCTCCCCAGACGGTGACGTTGCTCATCCCGGCCTCGGGCAGCGCGGTCCGCCAGCGAATGTTTTCCTCCCGCGTCACGCTCCAACGCAGCGGTGCACGGCCGTCGGTCTGCCAGTTGCCGTTCGGCCCGGCCGCCTGATGCCAATGGTCCTCGGCCCGCAGCAGACTGCCCCCGAAGATAAAGAGTCCAGCGAGCAGCCATCCGGTTCTGACGATCATCGAAGGTCCTAGGCGAGTGAAACGTGGTTGCCATCGGGGCAAGAAAAACGGGAGGAATCGATGCATTTTACAAGCCTTTGAGTTGTGCGCCGCTTTTTGCCGGCCCCCTGTTTCGACGATCGCCGGCTTTTCGTAGTGGATCCCGGACTTGCCGGGCGCCTACAATGGTTGGTGCACTCTCCCCCGCCACAGGCTGCAGAAACCTAGTAGCCTCGCCCCGCCCCCCAAGACGACCCGGTAATTGAGCCATGAGATCGATTTTATTGATCGCTGCACTCGCCATCCTCAGCCAGGACGCCTGGGCCGAGGGAGATCCACAAAAGTTTGCTGAATATCGAGCTCGGCTCCAGCAACGTCGCGACGATGCGTTGGAAATGCGCCGGCAACAACGGCTGTCTCAGCAGTCGGCCCAGGCCATGCAGTCGGCTCAGGCCACGCGGTCAGCCCAGACCAATCGGTTTCGTCCCGCACTCGATGGTTACGTGCCCCAGCCGGCGCTGCGCGGCTATGTGCCGCAACCGGCGCTCCGCGGCTATACGCCTCGACCGGCACTGCAAGGTTACGCGCCGCGACCGGCCCTGTACGGCTGGACGCCCCGACCGGCACTCTATGGTTACTTCCCCCAACCGGCCCTGCGTGGCTACACACCCCGGCCCGCGCTTCGCGGTTACACGCCTCAACCGGCCCTGCGCGGGTACACGCCCAAACCGGCACTCTCGGCTGAGTGACACCGGACGGAAACCAAGTCAACTCGATGCAATGGAAAGCCGATCGACAGGCCGCACGAGGCCGTAGTGCTGACCGGTACAACAGTCAAGCTGCCGAGCAGTACGATGGCGTGCTCGGATTGGGAACGTTGTCCGCAGAGATGCAATCTGCATTGCTGACAGATTTGCAACACGTCTCCACGGTTTTCGAAAACGCCGATGTCTTAGATGTGGGGGCCGGCACGGGTGCATTTTGCAGTGCGTTGACCGACTTGCCCTTGGAATCGATCACCGCACTGGAACCATCGCCGTCGATGCTGGAACGGCTGAAGACGAAACCGGAACTGAAACGGGTCAGACCGATCGTTGGCTCCTGCGACCATGATGACGACCGAACGCTGTTCGCGGATTCAAGTTTTGACGTCATCGCGTCCAGAAAAGTTGTCAGCAGCTTGTTTGACCCGCTGGCCGCGTTTCGCAACTGGCACCATTGGTTGCGCGTGGGTGGTCACGTGTTGATCATCGACGGCCTGTTCGGCCGCGATTCCTATGTCGGCGACTGGGCCGAAGAAGTTGATGTGCTGCCGTTGTCGACCAGCCAGTCGATGGCAACGGTCCCATATTTACTGGAGGCGGTTGGTTTTACGATTGAATTCGTCGACCTGACCCATCAGTGGAACCAGACCGCTCGAACGCCACATTACATCGTCGTCGCGTCGAAACAATCATCGCAGTAGAACCGTCGCGGCGACGTGAAGTGCCACTTCGCTCAACCGCGACCAGTCGAGCCATTGCAGCGTGTCGCCCCATTGCTCGGGACCTACGCCGTTGGCCGCGCGACGCTTGCCAGAGCGTGGATGTTCCGCCGTCTGGCGACGGCAGCTACGTCACAGGAAACAGTCGCTTAGCGACCGAGCCGTTTTTCGATTTCGGCTTTCACCGCGTCGGCGTCGGCGGGCAGATGCACCGCGGGGTTGGCGTATTGGCTGGTCACCTCTTCGAGTCGTGATTCGTGATAGGCGACTTTGAAATCGGTGAATTTTAGACCGTGGGCGGTGCTGATCACGACCGTCTTGTCGTCGGATTTGATCACACCGCGCTTGATCAGCTTTTTCAGCACGGCCAGCGCGACGCCGGTGTGGGGGCAGGTGAACATGCCGGTCAAGTCCGCGTGGGCGGCCGCCGCGGCCAATTCGTCTTCGGTCGCTTGTTCCACGATGCCGTCGGTTTCCACGATCGCCCGTTCCGCTTTGGCGTAACTGACCGGGTCACCAATTCGGATGGCGTTGGCCAGTGTGTCCTGGGCGGTCACGCGGATCTTCTCTTTGAATCCGTTCTTGTAGGATTCATAAAACGGATTTGCCTTGGCCGCTTGCGCGGCGACCAGCCGGGGCATGCGGGTGATCAACCCCAAGTCCAACATCAGCCGAAATCCCTTGTGGAGGGCGCTGATGTTGCCGAGATTGCCAACCGGAATCACGATCCAATCGGGCACTTCCCAATCGAATTGGCGAACGATTTCGATGCCCACCGTCTTTTGGCCTTCGATCCGCAGACTGTTCATCGAATTGGCCAGGTAGATCGAATTGTCCTGTGTCACCTCTTGGACGATTTTCATGCAGCCGTCGAAGTCGGTGTCCAGTGCCAGCACGTGGGCTCCGTTGGCGACCGGCTGAATCAGTTGTGCGGTGCTGACCTTGCCGGCGGGCAAGAAGATGACCGCGGGGATTCCCGCATAGGCCGCGTAGGCGGCCAGCGCCGCACTGGTGTCGCCGGTGCTGGCGCAGGCGACCGCTTTGACCGGACTGCCCTGTGCCATCATCTGCTTGACGACGCTGACCAAGACCGTCATGCCGAGGTCTTTAAAACTTCCGGTGTGGCTGTTGCCGCACAACTTGATCCACAAGTCCGGGACGCCCAACTGCTGACCCAATCGCTCGGCCCAGAACAAGTTGGAATTTCCTTCGAACATGCTGACGACGTTTTCGTTAGCCAGCGAGGGGATCACCCACTCACGCATGCCCCAGACGCCGCTGCCGTAGGGCCAATCCGAGGTGCTGGCGCGGGAGTCGAACAATTGCTGCCACTGATAGGGGTTGCGTTTCCGCAGCGGCTCGCGCTCGTGATGCACCTCCAGCAGACTGCCGCAGGACGGGCAGGTATAGATGACGTCGAAGATCGAGTGCTTGGCGGTGCAACCCGCGATGCAACGAAAATAGACAGTCTGGTTCTCTAAATCCGACTTGGACTCGACAGCGGACGACATGGTGAAATCCCGGTAAGTGCAGAATAAGACCGCATTATGTCCAAACCGACCTGGGATGGCAAAGGGCAAGCGATTCGAAAAGACGCCTGCTGCGGAGATCGGACGGCTAATCAGACAGCTAATCAGACACCGGATCGGCGGGAGCTCACAAGTCGGTACAATCCGCGGCGGCAGCCAGGTCATTGAAAACCCGGCCGTCTTTGGATGTCGTCGTTTTCATCACCGTGTTGTTCGTGAAAAGCACGATTCGCCACGCGAAACCGCCCGCCGACCCGCGCGCCAACCCGCGCGTCCCCCCCGCCGAGTTGACCCTTGCGAAAAATCGACAAAACCTACGCCGACCCCCTGGGGCTGATCTGGATTCACGCCGCCGGCCGAATGGGCA
>NZ_JBFHKV010000729.1:0-4526 GCF_041595215.1 Stieleria sp.
GACCAGCAGTGGCGTGATCCGAAATTGGTTTCACTTTCGCGCCCGCGCCCAGGCCAGTTCCTTCGTCTCGATCGGCGGGCGACTCGGCGGAACGCTGGCCCCGTTCCTGACCACGTTTCTGGTTTACCAGCTTAGCAGCTGGCGCTACGTGCTGTCTCTGTATTGCGTCGTCGGGTTGATCGTCGCAGTCGCCTATTACGTGATCGTTCGAAACCGGCCGGAGGAGCACGCGGGGGTCAATGATGCGGAACTGGAACTGATCGGCCGCGCGGATCAAACGGCCGCCGAAACGGCCGCGGCGACAACAAACCTACGTGACATCGGACCGATGATGCTGGCGATCATCCAAAGTCGCTCGCTGTGGCTCAATTCGCTGGCCCAGTTCTGTTTGGTGTTCGGGTGGGCGTTCTTGATCACGTGGCTGCCGACGTTCCTGAAAGAAGAACGCGGCGTCGAAGCGTTGCTCGGTTCGCTGATGGTCACCGGGGTGCTGGCGATCGCCATTCCCGGCCAGCTGATCGGCGGCTGGCTGGGCAATCACGCCGTCGTGCGTTTGGGTCACCGTTGGGGCCGGATCGCACCGCTGGCGGTAACGTGTTGTCTGGCCGGATTTGCCTACCTCGGCTGTTTGAGCTACCAATCGGTCTGGTGGGTGGTGGCGTGCTGCGCGATGGTGTCGCTGATGACCGACATCGGCAACCCGACGGTCTGGGCGTTCATGCAAGATGTGGGCGGACGAAACACCGCCGCCGTGTTCGGCTGGGGGAACATGTGGGGCAACTTCGGCGCCGCGGCCAGTTCGATCGTGGTGCCGCGGTTGATGACACTCGGCGAAGCGTCCGGCAGCGGCGAAACCTACGTGTTCGTGACCTGCGCCGGCATGTATTTTCTGGCCGCGATCGCCGTGCTCGGGACCGATGCGACTCGGCAGGTCCGCCGATCGGATTCCGAAGCGACCCCATCGGAACCTTAGCCACAGTGTTTTGTCACTCAGCGGGTTTGTCACTCAGCGGTTTTGTAATTTCCGCGTTGAACCTTCGAACCTCCCTTTCACCTCTCCCTCCCCTGCTCTGCCCGGACGAACGATGAACTTGATCTTTGACGCCCACCTCGATCTCAGCATGAACGCGATCGAATGGAATCGGGACCTGCGTCGACCGGTGTCTGAAATCCGAGACGCCGAACGGAATTTGCCGCCGCTGATGAAGGGGCAAGGGGCCGGCGTGGTTTCGCTCAGCGACATGCGCCGCGGCGGTATCGGACTCTGTGTCGCCACCCAGATCGCCGGCTGCATGAAACCTCGCTCGTTCGTCGCCAACTGGGAATCACCGTCGCAGGCTTGGGCGATGACTCAGGGGCAACTCGCCTGGTACCGAGAGATGGAAGAACAGAACGAGATGTTTCAAATCCGGGATCTTCAAGGTTTGGAAAGCCATCTCAAACGCTGGGCCGATCCGACCGCCGCGGCCAAAGCCAACGCCCCGATCGGGTACATTTTGTCCCTGGAAGGCGCCGATTCAATCGTCACACTGGATCATTTGGACCGTGCTTGGGAGTACGGTTTGCGGGCGCTGGGGCCATCGCACTACGGGATCGGCCGCTATTCGATGGGGCACGACGTCGAAGGAGGTCTGCCGCACGAGGGCCGCGAATTGATTCGCCGAATGGACCAGTTGGGCATCATCCTCGACGCCACGCACCTCAACGACACCTGCTTTTGGGAAGCCCTGGATCTGTTCGGCGGGTCGATTTGGGCCAGCCATCAGATGTGCCGCGCCTTGGTCGACGATCCGCGGCAGTTCAGCGACGATCAAATCAAAGCGGTGATCGATCGCGGCGGCGTGCTGGGAGCAGCGTTTGACGTCTGGATGGTCGTGCCCGGATTCGTGCGGGGCCAATCTCATCCCAAGGACATGAACATCACACTCGAAGACATCGCCAACCACATCGACCACATTTGCCAATTGGCCGGCAACGCCAATCACTGTGGGTTGGGCAGTGACTTGGACGGGGGCTTTGGAAACGAACAATGCCCCCGCGATGTCGATACGATTGCCGACCTGCAGAAACTCGAAAGCCTGCTGGCCGGCCGAGGCTACAGCGAATCGGATCGTGCCGCGATCTTCCACGGCAACTTTGTCCGCGTGCTTCGCCAAGCCTGGGGTTAGGGTCTCGTGCAACGGCCATTTCGGAAAGATGTTTTAGACGCACTGGAAAATCTTTTTCCAGAGCATTGCGAGGACCGTGACTGATTGTGAGGTGTGTTCCGGCATTCGACTCCAAAAGATGCCTTTTCTTGCATTTTCTATCACGCCCCATCGAATTGGCCCAATGCTTGCGTTAGCGGAGAGAGCAATGAGCTGAGTTGTTCGAAGCTCAATCCCCTTCTCCCCTTCCCATGAGACGTTGAGCAATGAAGATGACCCTTGCGTTCGCTGCTTTGGTGGCTGGTTTTGGTGTTTTGGCAGGCAATTCCGGTGCCGACGAACCGGCTGTCAAGCAAGCCGATCGACCGACGATTCGAGACGAACGTCCCGAAAACTTGCGTGGCTGGGTGATCGTGTCCAACAGTGCCTACTGGCCGCTCTGCTACGAGGCATTGGAGAATCTGACGGAGGTGCGCAATCAAGCCGCTTCGACAGACAGCGCGGCGCTGGCCGAGTCGCTCGACAAGTGCTCCGCATGGCTCAATCTGGCCGCGTCCGCTGCCATGGTCCGTGAGGAATCGAGAATCATGACGATCGCCGACACGATCGACGAAGTGTCGGTCTGTCTGCAAGAAAACGAAACGCCGCCGACCCCGCGAGAGATCGAAGTGCTGGCAACGATGGGCGAACTGGCAGTCGCCAAGTCGCACCTGATTCGTGCCACCAACGACCACGCACAGCGTAAAACGTCACAGTACCAGCCCAACAGGAAACCGGTTTCCGCAGAACTGGCCGCAGACGAAAAAGAGATTCGATCGGCCCGGGTCGAACGCGACCGTGACCAGTACCGCTACGACGTCGGACAATCACTCCGGCACCTGACCGTCGCCCAAGTCTACCTGCGTGCCGTCGCCGAACAAGGCGAAATCGAACTCGGTGAACTCGCATCCGAAACGGTGGCCCCGCTCCAAGGTCAGGAAACTGGCGGAGCGTTGGTGACCAAAGACATGGAGATCAACCTGCTGGCCGAGAAACTGATGAAAGCCATCGACGCCGCACAGACTCGCCTGGCAACGGAACTGAAATGGCAATCCAAGGCCGTCGCATCGAGCGAAAACTGAGCGGACGTCGTGAAGTAGTGCTGAGCGAAAGGCCTCCGTGGCAGTCTTAACTGCCTCGAACAAACGATCGGATTGCGTCGCGATTGATTTCCGACGCAATCCGATCGTGTTTTATTGACCGACCAACGGATTCGTTTCAAACGGCTTAGAATGGGGCGACGTCATCGTCGCGGTCACCGGATGTTGGCACTCCGGCAAGTTGGGCCAGTTCTTCAAACATCTGACTCACCGCTTCGCTCGACGGCTCGTCGGCGGTGGCGATGAAGTAATCCGGTTGGATCCCGAGCTGCGTTTTGATGACCGTCGCGATTTCGGGATCGGCATCCATCAACGTCGCCGCCATCTCAAAGTCTCGGTCGTCCAACATCTGGTCGGCGAGACTTTCCAACAAGCTGAACCAGTGCTGCAGATCACCATCGCCGTCGGGGGTGTATCGCAAGTACGCTTCAATCTCCTCGGGTGTCAGCCCCTCCCGGAGACACTTTTCCTGGTAGGCCGCGGTGATCAGTTCCTGCCAACTCTGTTCGTCCTCCTCCCCTTCTTCACCGCCGTCATCGTATTCGTCGTCATACTCGTCGTCATCGTCCTCCAAATCCAGCTCGTCCTCGTCGAGCGTGTACTCCATCTCCGACGCGTCCATCCGTTCCAAGTCGCGTTCGATTTCGAGATAGGAAAGGACGTTTCGATAGACGGCGTAGAACGATGCTTTTTCCAGCGCGCTCCATTTCTCGGGATCGCCGGATCCGTTCAAGGCACAGCGGGAAACCGAAAGCAATAAACTCAGTTGCTGTTGCCAATGCAATTCATCAAACAAGGTGACGCCGAAGGACCAGATCGACACGTAGTCCTCGCTCCCGTCAAACAGCGCCTCGCGGAAAACATCCAGCATCACTCCGAGCGACTCGCGATACAACGCCGCATGCGTGCCGGTCAACTGATGCGATTCATTGGGGTCAAAAATCACCTTGTCTCTCCACGGGGAGGCGATGGGGACGCGACATCCACGCCACGTGAACGCAACGACGACGAACCATTCATTGCATCGTTTCGCGACCATTTCCCCCATTCAGTACACGCCTAATCTGGCGTTCGCGCCAACGGCCGTCTACACGACACACACCAATTTATCCCATTCTCCCCTCTTTACCGCCCCACCACCCAGGGTCTGTCCCCATTCACCAGGGTCTGTCCCCATTCACCAGGGTCTGTCCCCATTCACCAGGGTCTGTCCCCATTCACCAGGGTCTGTCCCCATTCA
>NZ_JBFHKV010000730.1:0-4526 GCF_041595215.1 Stieleria sp.
CTCGTCGCCTCGTCCACTACGCGAACATTGCGCTGCGATAGACTACTAGGCCTGCGCGATACGTCTGCGCTATGTCACAGGGTGTCGACGCGGCGGAAGGTTCCGGATTTGAATCGCAGCGGTTGGGGATCGGCGAATCCGAATGGCACGTGAGTCAGCACTTCGTCGTAAGACCGAACGAACAGGTTGTGGTAGAGTTTCAGGTCGCGACAGAGGAGCAATCCGGTGAGTGTCAGGGGAGCGCCGTCGGCGGTGGGTCTGACCAGCAGATTGTCGGTGGTGTAAACGATGCCGCGAAACTCGGTGGGAATTCGATCGCTAAACGTCAGGTTGGCATCGAAACCCCGGTAGGGCGTCGCAGGTGGATTGAAGTTTGCACCGAGTGTGGTTTCATCCAACGTCGGCTCGATCGCATCGAATTGAATCTCTGCGTCGGTGACCAAGATGGCGCCCGAATCGCCGGGGGCTTCCCAAGCCAACGCGCCGTTTAAAAAAACGCGATTGGCATTGCGAATCGCCAATGTGGCGACGAGTCGCGCATTGACAATTCGAACGTCCTGTCCTTCCGCGTCGATCCAATAGATTCCATTGGGATCGGTCTCGCCGTAGGGATTGGAATTCGCGGAGAGTACCGATAATGCGATCGCCCGAACGCCGTCATAGGTCGACAAGGCGGCGTAGGGGATTTCGGTTCCGTTCTGCTGGTAGCGTGTGACGACGTCAAACACCGGGGCGGCAACGGAGCTGACGGCGATGTCACCGCGAACGGGAAATCCGATCGTTCCCGAGCATTCCAAGGTCGCGGTGGTCAGGTAGCCGATCGAATTGGTCCGGCAATCGTCGAAGACTTGAACGGGTCGTTCACTGACGAGCGTCGCGCCGTCATGGCACTCCAGGTCATCAAACGTGGTGACTCCGTAACGGAGCCAATCCAAGGGCGCGAACCCGGTTTCCAATTCCACCGAAACGGCGGCTTGGGCGGAGCCGAATCTGGCGTGCGCGATCACCTGGAGGTCATCAAACAGTTCATCGGAAAGATCGCCATCATCGTCGCGGACGCTGAAGCGAGTCGCCGCGTTGGCGGCTCCGGCCATGGCGCCGTAGTTGATCCAAGCCGACACGGCCGCGTTGGTCAGGTCCGCTCTCCAATTGGGATCGGTGGACAGCTGGATGGAGACACGATGCAGTTCCGACTCGGCCAATCGAATCGCGGATTCTCGGTCCATTGCCGCGCTGTGTGACTTGATCCGCGTGGTGTCCAACGACAGCGCGGTCGCTACCGCGCCGGCCACGATCAACGCGGTGAACAACACGGCGACATACAAGTAGCCACCCCGAGCGTCACGTCGACGTCGTCGGGTATGACGGGCGCTGCGGGGGATCGGTCGACCGCATCGGTCATTTGCAACGGCATTCATCGATTGCGGGTCCTAGTACAGGGGCGCCGGAGTGTTGCGAAGCGGCACGACGACGTTCAGCCGCCGGTCACCGGGGAATCGAAGTTCGACCCGTCGCAGCCGTTCAAAGGATTGCGTCGCCGGTCGGTCCGACGGCGTGATCGACTTGACCATCCGGTACGTTTGCGACGATGCATCCGGGCCGGTCACAGTGACGGCCACCAAGCGAAACTGCGAATTGGCATCCGCGACGATTTGAAAACCGCTGCCGAGACTGCTCAGCGGGATCACGCTGACGTCAACCGTCCACGCGTCAAAATCAGGGATTGCGCCGCCATCGCGGAACGTCGGAGTGTCTTGGTGAAACCCCGCGAAGTCGTCGACGTCATCAAACGAGGATCGGTTCGAAGCCGATTCACCGGGTTCGGGACCGAACACGGCGTCGTCAGAAGCCTCGCGGAAATCCAGGCACGAGATCTCATCGAGATAATAGCCCGCCAAGAGCTGGCCTTGGACGGCTTGTCCGGCGGCGACTCGGTTTCGCATCATGTTGGCCGACGCGTTGAGCGAAACCAGCATGATCGTCGCGACCAGGGTCAGCGAGACGATGACTTCCAGCATCGACAAACCGATTCGGCGGGCACCGCGACGTCCGTTGTTCACCACTTGTGGTCTACTCACTTTCTCCCTCCACCTCGATCGCGATCGTGGTCCAGCTTGACGATTGCTGATGGAGCACGTGCGGCGTGATCGCCATGGGTGGCATCGGTCCGGTGCGAAAGGCGATGCCCAGGCTGCACTCACCGCTTGTGCCCGGCGAGCCGACTTCATTGACACACTCGCTGAACGACGCGATGCCTAAGGATGTTTGGGGCGATGGCGCACCGGTCGAAGCGATGAATTGCAAGTTCAACGTCCGCTCACCAATCGTGTCGGTGTTTTCGAGCGGCCGGGGATAGGTCGACGTGCTTCCGTTGATAGAGGTGCCGAAGCTGGACCCGGACCATCCGAAGGGCCAGGATCCGTTGGCGTGTTCGATGGCGAGCACGGCCGCCACCACGTCGCCGCCCCAAAAGAAACTCAGCAAGTAGGTGTCCGGTGTTGACGTGCTCATCCATTGGCCGTGCACGTCCAGCAGGATCCCGGCGTTGTAGGAAAAATCCAATTGCTGCCAGCCACTTGGCGACGTGTTGACGAAGAATGCATTTCGAGACGACACGACCAGCAGCAATAAATCACCGGGCCGCGCGCCGTCGGGAATCTGGATTGCCAGCGACGAAGCCGATCCTCCGCTGGTCACGGCTGTCGAAACGTCGCGAATCCGCGGACGCAACGTATTCAGGTTGGACGTCGGTGCGGTGTACCCGTCGACGTAGTGATTGACCGTGGGGGCCAGCGGATCGAGTTGCGTGCTCGCGCCCCCGCTGACGTTGCGCATCAAGCCGTCCATGTACGCTTCGTATTGCAGCGACTGGGGTTGGTTCGACAAGTCCGGTCGTTCGATGGAAACACCGTACCCGCTCGTGCTGTCGATGTTCGTCGCGTAACGCAGGTCGTGTTGCAGTCGATCCGTGATCACGCGATCCCGGCTCCGATCGCCATCTTCATCATTGGGCTCGACCAACGAAGTCGAAATCACGACGGACGTGGCCAGACCGAGCATCAGTAGACTTGCCGCCGCCATCGCGGCAATCATTTCGATCAGCGTGTATCCGCCCCGATCGTGATCCGGTCGGCTCGATCCGGAGAGGGGCCGCAGACGCGCGCCGGCCCGAGCGACCGCTCGCCCGGCGCGGTGCTCTGTCATGCTGGACGCCGGGTTGATCGGCGACATCGCTTGCGACTGAGTTGATTGGTGTCTCACCGGTACGCTACTCAATGGTGCTCGAAAACACATCCACGTCGGAATCGTCGACCTCCGTGATGGTTGCACTTCCCGGCCCCACAGCGATGTGTATCTCGTAAGCGATCGCCCGTGTGCCGATGGTGATGACACCGTTGCTGAGCGGAGTTCCGCCGACGTTGGGGGTGCCTTCCAGGTCAAAGCTGACCGAGGTCGCCGAATCAAACGATGCCTTGATTTCCAAGCTGGCGTCGAACCGATCTTTGATCAATACCGACAGTGGCACCCCGGCCTGGTCGGGGAACTCCACATCGGGACTCCAAAACCGATCGCCGGTCGCGTCGACTGAAAGCGTTGTCGATCGGCCTTCATTGATCGCGGTGTTGCGAACGTAGTCGACATAACTGGCCAACTGGATCGCCGCGTGGCGGGCGTTGCGTGCGTGCAGTGCCCTGGCGAAACGCGGCACCCCAAGCACCGCCAACAGCCCCATGATCGTGACGACCACGGTCAGTTCAACGAACGTCATTGCACGTCGAGAGCGATGCATCAAAAGCGGAGGGCAGGCGGAAACGAAAGCGGGATCGACCGATCGGCGACCGGACCGGCCCCGACGGATAGAAAAACCTACGTCAGCGACTGACGCCACCGACCGGTTTCTTGTCCCACAACTCCGCTTTGTTTACCCGGGGACTCCCCCGGATGATTGCGACGATCCGACTGATCGTTGCAAACGATCCGCCGCGCGGGTGAGTCGCCCGCGGCTGACGGTCCGGTTAGGTCGTCACGCGGCTGCCGTCCCACCAGGCATCGTTACGGTTCCACACTTCCTCGGGAATGTCTTCCTGAGCCGCTTCGCCTTCAAACAGCTCGGCGTTGACGGCGCGGTGGGCGGCACGCAGCGTTTCGGCGGCACGCTCCTCGGTGCTGATGCGTCCGTCGGCCGGTTCACGCTGGAACCACGCCCAACCGATCGAGGGTGAGGGAGCGACCGGCCGTTCGTCGATCTCGCTGTCGTCATCCTCGTACTCGTCTGGCTCGTCCTCGATGTAAACCTTCTTGACCACGGGTTTGGGCTTGCGCTCGACGGGCGGACGGGGTTTCTCGACGGCTTTGGCCACCGGTTGGGGCTTGGCTGCTGGTTGAGGTTGGGTTGGCGGCTCTTCTGCCACGACGGGTTCGGGTTGGGCAACCGGCTCGGGTTCAGGCTGGGGTTCAACTGCGACGGGCTGTTCCGGTTCCTGCGCTTCGACCTCGGCATAGACTTCTTCGGCCGGTTCCTCGTC
>NZ_JBFHKV010000731.1:0-4517 GCF_041595215.1 Stieleria sp.
GACGTCGACTTCATCGGCCGCCTCACGTCCCTTTTGAATGATCAGCTCGTTGATCTGTTGTTTGGTTTCTTCGACGACCTCTTCGATCTTTGACGGATGAATGCGACCGTCGGCGATCAAGTTGGCCAGGGAGCGACGTGCGATTTCGCGGCGAACCGGATCGAACCCGCTGACGATCACCACACCCGGTGTGTCGTCGATGATCACGTCGATGCCGGTGGCTTTTTCAAACGCGCGGATGTTGCGTCCTTCGCGGCCGATGATCCGGCCCTTCATGTCGTCGGTCGGAACGTCGACGGTGCTGGTCGTCGAGTCGGCGGTGTAGGCCGAGGCGTACCGCTGAATCGCGGTCAGCAACATTTCGCGGCTCTTTTCCTTGATCGTCTCGTTGATCTGCTTCTTTTTCTTCAGCAACAGCTTCCCGCGTTCGTGTTCCAGTTCCTCGTCGAGCGCTTTCATCAATTGCTCGGCGGCTTCGGCTCGGGTCATCCCCGAGACCGCTTCGAGAACCTTTCGTTGCTTGCGTTCGAGCGTCTTCAGCTCGTCGCGTTGTTCGGCGAGCGATTTGAGTCCCGCGTCCAACCGTTGCTGGCTGTTTTCCAGCCCGCGTTGCTGCTTGCGTAAGTCCGCCTCCTGGTTGTCCAGCTGTTCGGCTCGGCGATCGAGGGTCTGTTCTCGGCTCAATTGCAGACGCCGAGCTTCGGCCAGTTCGGCCTCTCCCCTGGTCTTGATTTCCAGTGCTTCTTCCTTGGCCTCCAGCAGAATCTGTGTCTTCAGCGCCTCGGCTTCGCGATTCGCCTCGTCCATCAACTTGTCAGCTTTTTCCGCCAGCCGAATCTTGTAGGCGGCGGCTTTCCAGCGTTGATACCCCATCATCAACACTGCACCGGCTAAGACGCCGGCGAGTGAATACAGAAAGAAAAGTTCGTCGAGAAATGATGCGAGGGGCAGGACGTGGGGCAAGGGAGCCTCGGATAGCATATGAATTGCGCAGTCGCGTTCGGGCAGTCACGCTCGTGCAGGTGCGCTCAGGTGGATGGAGGAGACCGGTCGACGAGGTGACGATCGCAGGTGAAAACTCGGCGACGGTTCGAGGAAGATCCTACCAAATTTCCTTTCGCCGTGGGTGGTTGGTTGGGCAGCCACACCGGTTGCGATTGCCGGCCGTGATTCTGCGGCTGAGTCTCCGGGGTCCCCCCGAATCGGATTGTTTTTTACAACTATGCGCCCGCCCGGCCAGGCCACCAGACCGGCTTTCTCCAGCCCCTGATTCCATGACCAATCCACCTCCCTGGCAGAACGTTCGCGACGCGATCGAATCGGCGTGGCCGGCGTCGGGTTATCGGGATCTGGGCGTCGTGGTCGGTTGTAGCGGGGGTGCCGACAGCGTCGCGCTGCTGCGGTCGCTGGTCGAATCGGTCCGCCAACCCGCCGCCCCCTCGCCGCCGCGGGGCTTCCTCGTCGTCGCTCATTTCAACCACCAGTTTCGCGGCCGGGAATCCCACGCCGATGCCGAATTCGTCCGGCAATTGGCCGGTCAACTCGCGGTGCCGCTGGAAACGGAATGTGGCCAGGGGGCGGAGCAAGACGAGGAGTCTGCGCGGAATGATCGCCGCGAGTTCTTTCGCACCGTCATGCGGCGACACGGTGCCCGCTACTTGGCCCTGGGACATTCCCGCGACGACAACGTTGAAACCGTCTTGTATCGGCTGATGCGTGGAACCGGACCGGCGGGGATGGCGGGGATCGCGTCCTTTCGCCCCTTCTCGGACGATCCCTCGGGTAGCGATTTTGTGATCGCGCGACCGATGCTCGACCTCGGCCGCGACCAGATTCGCGAGGCCCTGCGGTCGATCAATGCTCCCTGGCGAGATGATGCCTCGAACCGATCCAACGCGTATCGGCGGAATTGGATTCGAAACGAGTTGCTGCCGACCATGCAATCACAGTTTCCCCAGGCCGTTCCCGCCATCGCCCGCGCGGTCCAAGGCCAACGCCAATGGCTCGACGCCTTGCAGCCGGTCATCGATCGCTGGTTGGCGACGGTGCAAATTCAGGAAAAACCGCTCACGCTGCGACGCTTGGATCGAATCGGCGGCGAGGCGGAAACGGATCCCACCGCCACACCGCTGCGGGACCAAGCCGTCGCGATCGAGGCCCTGCGGCGGTGTTGGCAGCGATCGGGATGGCCGCTCCGGGACATGGGCCAGTTTCATTGGACGCGCGTTTTCGAAATGCTCTGCGGTCGCGGCCCCGATGCTTTGACGTTGCCCGGTGCGGTCGAAATCCGTCGCGATCCGGAATCGTTGACGCTGGTCCGGCGTCACTGAGCATGGACTAGACTACCGTCTGCCTGAGTTTCTCTGCCTGGGCCTCGCTGCCTGGGCCGGCCGGACGTGTTGATTCGCTCGGCGCGCCGGACCGCGACACCCCACCCTTCCTGTCCTTCTTTCACCAAGACATCCGCCCATGAAAACGAAATTCTTGATCGCGTTGGTTCTCGCAATTCTTCCCCAGGGTTTGGCGGATGCCGCCGAGCCGGCCACGGCGGACGTGGTGATTTATGGCGGAACCTCGGCTGCGGTAACCGCCGCGGTGCAGGTCAAGCAGATGGGCAAGTCGGTCGTCATTGTCTGTCCCGACAAACACCTCGGTGGTCTTTCCAGCGGCGGGCTGGGGTGGACCGACACGGGTAAAAAAGAAGTCATCGGCGGATTAGCCCGTGACTTTTATCATCGGATTTATCTGGAATACCAAAAACCGGAAGCATGGAAATGGCAGTCCCAAGACAGTTACGGCAACAAGGGACAGGGCAATCGAGCGATCGACGGCGAGAATCGGACGCAATGGATCTTTGAGCCCCACGTCGCCGAGAAAGTCTTCGAAGACTACGTGAGCGAGTTCAACATTCCGGTGCACCGCGACCGCTGGCTGGACCGCCAATCGGGCGTCGAAGTGGTGGACGGCAAAATCGCCTCGATCCGCATGCTTAACGGCGAAACCTATCGCGCCAAAGTGTTTTTGGACGCCACCTACGAAGGGGATCTGCTGGCGGCCGCCGGCGTCCCCTATCACGTCGGCCGCGAGTCCAGTGCACAGTACGGCGAAAACTGGAACGGGGTGCAAACCGGAGTCTTGCATCACCAGCATCACTTCGGCGATCTGCCACCGATCAGTCCGTACCAGACGCCTGGAGACCCTAGCAGCGGCGTCCTGCCACGGATCAGCACCGATCCGCCCGGTGAGAAAGGTGCCGCCGATCACCGAGTTCAAGCGTATTGCTTTCGAATGTGCTTGACCGATCATCCCGACAACCGTGTCCCGTTTGCCAAACCCGACGGTTACGACCCGTCACAGTACGAGTTGCTCGCGCGCATTTATCAGGCCGGCTGGGATCAGACGTTTCGCAAATTTGATCCGATCCCGAATCGAAAGACCGACACGAACAATCATGGTCCGATGAGCACCGATAACATCGGATTCAATTACGACTATCCCGATGCCTCGTACGAGCGCCGCCGCGAAATCATTCGCGAGCACGAAACGTATCAAAAAGGGTGGCTCTATTTTCACGTCACCGACCCGCGCGTTCCCGAAGAGATTCGCACGAAGATGCAATCGTGGGGGTTGGCCGCGGATGAATTCACCGACAACGGCAACTGGCCGCACCAGATCTACGTGCGTGAAGCGCGGCGGATGATCGGCCAGTATGTGATGACCGAAAACGAGTTGCAAAAACGACGTGCGACGCCCAAGTCGGTCGGAATGGGGTCGTATTCCATCGATTCGCACAACGTCCAACGCTACATCACGCCCGAGGGCCACGTGCAAAACGAAGGGGATATCGGTGTGTCGACCGGCGGTCCGTACCAGATCTCCTATGACTCTCTGATCCCCAAGCGATCCGATTGCACCAATTTGCTGGTGCCGGTCTGCGTCTCCAGTTCGCACATCGCGTTCGGCTCGATTCGGATGGAACCCGTCTTCATGATTCTCGGTCAAAGTGCGGCAACGGCGGCCGTGCTGGCGATTGAAAATGGATCCGACGTCCAGGATGTCCGCTACGAAGCGTTGCAAGAACGGCTTTTAGCCGATGGTCAGGTGCTCGAGTACGAAGGCAGTGACAGCGGCGGCGCGGGGTTGCGGCCCGGTGATTTCTCCGGGGTCGTGTTGGACAACACGTCGGCGAAACTGGAGGGCTCATGGCAGACCAGTCAAGCCAACGGTCCGCATTTCTTGACCGGCTATCTGCATGATTCCAATGCGAACAAAGGCAATGCCCGCGCGGCGTTTGAAATCAAGCTCGATGCCGGAACCTACGATGTGCAAGTGGCATATCCGGCCAACAACAATCGGGCGACCAATGTTCCGGTCCAGGTCACACATGCCGATGGGACCGATTCGCTGATGCTCAATCAGCGAAACAAACCGGCGATCGAAAACGCGTTCAGCTCGCTGGGGCGATTCCGCTTTGATGCCACACAACCGGCCCGCGTCGTGATCGGCAATCAGGCCAC
>NZ_JBFHKV010000732.1:0-4515 GCF_041595215.1 Stieleria sp.
GCCCCCACGTCGGATTCGCAGTCCGGCGGTGGACGCGAAGGCCTGGGCTGGTTGCTGGGCGTGACCGCGGTGACGATGTGCGTCGGCTTCTTGTTGTGTGGCTGGGCGTACAGCAGCGCCACGTCGCGATCGTTCGCGTCGCTGGTCGGGTTGGCCGACGACGCGCCCGAAGCAACCGACGGTGAAGAATCCAGCGAACCAACGGATCCGGCCCAGCAACCGATCAAGGTGCTCAATTGGGAAGACGCCGTCGCGGCATCGGCATCGCAAAGCCGGATCGGTGATGCGATCACCAACGTGTTGGCCAGCCACGACCCCACGACGCTGGCCGGCATCGTGGTGATGACCGATGGGCAAAACAACGGGGGCAGCAACGTGGCCTCGGCGATGGCCCTGGCCAAACGCAGCGAGGTCTCGGTGTACCCCGTCGGACTCGGCAGCAGCAAGCCTCCGACGAACGTCCGCGTGGTCGACCTCGATGCCCCCAAACGCGTTTATCCGAACGACAAATTCGCCGTCTCAGCCGTGCTTCAAGGGACCGGCGGCGACGCCTTGGACATCGAAGTCCAGCTGCTCGACGGTCTGGACGCGACCACCGCCGACGGCGGAGCCTCCAATGCGCTGCCGACCGAAGTGATCGATTCACAATCGGTCAAATTGAACGGCGACGGCTCCCTGGTCGGCATCAAGTTCGAACTCGAGCCCCAATCGGTCGGGCGGCGACGACTGGCGATCCGCATTCTGCCGGTCGAGAAGGATCAAAACCAAAAGGATGACGTCAGCGACGCGCGTTACGAAGTCGTCGCGCGTAAGCTACGCGTGCTCACGATCGCCGGTGGTCCGACCCGCGAATACCGCTTCGTCCGAAACCTGCTGCACCGAGAAAAATCAATTCGCTTGGACACCTGGCTGCAAACCGGTCAGCCGGGAATGAGCCAGGACGCCGATCAATTGTTAACCGAGTTCCCCGCCACCCCGGCGGAGCTGTTCGAGTATGACGCGATCGCGATGTTTGATCCCGATTGGACGCAAATCCCCGCGGCCTCGATCGAGTTGCTCGATCGCTGGCTGGCATCACAATCGGGAGGATTGATCATCGTCGGCGGACCGGTCTATCACCCCCGTTGGCTGCGTCTGCGGACCGATCCGCGCGTCGCCCGCATCGCCAGTTTCTTCCCCGTCACCTTTTCCAGTCGAGGCTTGATGATGGGGTCGGGTCGCGAAGGGGGCGAGACGGCTTGGCCGCTGGAATTCACACCCGAAGCGCGGCGCGCCGAGTTCCTGTGGGTGACCGACGAACCGGCGACCAGCTTCGAAGCCTGGGATTCGTTCGGCGGCGTCTATGATTACGTCGGCGTCAAAGCGGCCAAACCGATCGCCAAGGTTTACGCCTACTTCTCCGACCCGACGACGCGGATCTCGGATTCGTTACCCGTCTACATGGCCAGCCAATTCTATGGCGCCGGCCGCGTGTTCTTTCAAGGCAGCGGCGAGATGTGGCGGATGCGCCGCGAAAGCGATGCGTACTTTGACAACTACTACACCAAACTGATCCGCTGGGTCAGCGAAGGACGGTTGTTGCGCGACAGTAACCGCGGCTTGCTGTTGGTCGATTCGCCCCGGGCAATGGTCGGCGACACCATCACGGTCCGTGCGGTGCTGACCGACGAGCAGTTCGAACCGCTGACCGTGCCGGAGGTCAAGGCAAAACTGATCACACCCAAGGGCGTCGAAGATGTTCGTCTGACGCCCGTCGAAGGCGAATCGCGACCGGGAATCTACAGCGGCCGATTTGTCGTTCGCACCGATGGCAATCACGAGTTGCGTCTAACACTCGGCGACGCGCTTGGTGAAGAGGTCTTTCGCCAAAACGTGCAGGTGCGGTTGCCGACGGTCGAATTGGAACGCCCCCGCCGCAACGACGAAGACCTGGCGAGCTTGGCCGAGACCACCGGCGGGGAATACTGGAAAGTCGAAGCCGACGCCGCCGGCGACTCGCTGATCGAAAACATCGTCGGCACCATCAGCCCCCAGCCCCAAACCACGATTCTTCCCGGAACCCCCGACGCGATTTTCACCGAGCGCAGAAACGCAATGCTGCTGTGGCTGATCGCCAGTGTGCTGACAATGGAATGGGTCATCCGCAGACTACACAGGTTGGCTTGACATGCTTGATCCCGAACTTCAATCGTTGCTTCAATCGCTTCGTGGGCGGATCCGCCGCTACGTGGTTTGGGACTCGGTGCTGGCCATCATCGCCGTCGTTCTGGTGGCGTTTTGGATCGGGCTGTTGATCGACTACGTGCCCGTCACACTCGGCGGCACCGAAATGCCTCGCTCGGCACGGGGGATCCTGCTCGCCGCCGTCGGTTTTGCGGTGTTCGTGATCGTTGTCCGAATGCTGATCGATCGATTGAGCCGGCCGCTTCCCGACGACAGTTTGGCGTTGTTGGTCGAACGCCATCATCCGCAACTTGCCGGGCGATTGGTGACCGCCGTTCAACTGTCGCGGCCCGGCCGAACGGGCGATTCGCACTCGCCCGACCTGTTGCGTCTGGTGCACCGCGAAGCATCCGAGTCGGTGGACGAAGTGGATCCGGGGCGTGTGTTTCGGATGCAACCGCTGATTCAGAAAGCCGCCTTGGCGGGACCGCTGTTGCTGTTGGCACTGATGTTTGCCGCCTACAGCCCGAGTGCGTTCGCCCGCGCGGCGGCCCGATTGACGCTGCTGTCCGACGCCCGTTGGCCGCGGCGGGCCAGATTGGAAATGGTCGGAGTCGACTTGCCGACCGTCACCGCGTCCAACATCCAAGATTCCGACCCGCAGCGAATTGAATTTGAAAATGGCGTGATGCGATTGCCCACCGGCAGCAGCGGCATCTTACGGATTCGCGCAGCCGCCGAGGACGCCGAAGTCCCCTCGGCATGTACCGTGTATTACGAAACCGATGACGGCACCCGCGGACAATCCAACATGCGTCGGGTGGGACGTCAGCGCGACGGCTACCAAGCGTTTGTGCTCGACGGGCCTCCGCTGAGTAACCTCGCGTCGTCATTTTCGTTTTCCATCCAAGGCCTCGATGATCGGTTGGTCGACTATCGGATCGAAGCCGCCGAGCCGCCGGCGATTTCGGCGATGAATGTCAAGATTCGTTACCCCGATTACCTTCGTGATTCCGCCACCTCCACCGCAACCGATGAATCCGAATACGATTTTGAAACTCCCTACCAAGCTGGTTTGCGGATCAGCGAAGGCAGCGGTGTGACGCTGGAAGCGGTTTCGAGTCTACCGTTGGGTGATGTCGACGTGGTGCTGGAATCGGATGGGCAAGAAACCCGAGTGACCGACTTGGTGTACGCCGACGACCGCCAGTCCGTGCGGTTGAAGCTGGACACCTTCGACAATCCGACCGCGATTCGCATCGTTCCCTCCGACCCCGACGGCATCAGCGCCCAAGCGCCGTTCCGATACTTCCTGGGGGCGATTCTTGATGAACCTCCCAGCGTCTCGCTGGCGCTCAAGGGCATCCAATCCGCGGTCACACCGATCGCCCGACTGCCGCTGGAATGTGTGGCCGAAGATGACTACGGCGTCGTTTCAGTGACCGCGTTCGTCGCCCAGAGTGCCTCAGCCAACCCAGGGGATGGCGAAGGCGGCGCGGTGTCGCCGGCACTGGCCGAACCGATCTCGCAACGGCTGGAATTGGACCGCGATGGGCAGGCCGGTGCCGTCATCGATCTTCGTGAACTGACCAATTCGGGGCAGATCCCCGCCTTGCAGCCCGGCAGCGCCATCAGCGTCTATGCCGAAGCACGCGACGGATACAACTTGGACGGAACCCACCTGACCACTAGCGAAATCTATCGCTTGCAAGTCGTCACGCCCGAGGAACTGCTGACGCTGATGGAGCGACGGGAACTGGGCCTCCGCACCCGCCTCGAACAAACCGTCACCGAAACCCAGGGACTGCGCGAACAACTCGCCGGGTTCCGATCGGACCGGTTCGAGCTGTTGATGGAACGCCAGCAGGGGGAGTCGGAACAACAGACACGGCAACGCGAACTGCGAATCATCGGGCTGCGGGTCCAACAAAGTGGCTTGCAGGCCAGCAAAACCGCCGAAGAACTGACCGGAATCGCCGAGTCGCTCGATGACCTGCTGTTGGAAATGGTCAACAATCGAGTTGACTCCAAAGATCGACAGGAAAGACTTGGCAGTGGCGTCCGTGACCCGCTGCGGAAGATCGTCGATGTCTCCATGGAGCAGCTCAAGCAGCAGATCCGAGCGATCGAAGGTTCCATCGAACAGCCCGAACAGGCACTGGAGCACACCGAGGCCGCGATCCAAACCGCCGACCAAGTGCTCTTGGAGTTAACGGCCGTTTTGGAGAAGATGCTTGACTTGGAAAGCTACAATGAACTGTTGGACCTGGTTCGCGGCCTGATCCAGGATCAAGAACAACTCAAAGAAGACACCCAGCAAGAACGTAAAAACCGTGTCAAAGACCTGTTTAA
>NZ_JBFHKV010000733.1:0-4507 GCF_041595215.1 Stieleria sp.
TGGACATCGCCGGCGGTGAAGTCATCGCAGGCACGGTGACAGAGATTTCACGAGTGAGTGTGAAAAGTGTTCCAACGGAATTGGCGGTGGATCAACAACTCTCCAGTCGTGTCGACCAGGCCGGCGTGCTGCGACCGGAAACGACGTCTTACAAGGCCCACGTTCAACTCGATCCGACCGATGTGCCGCTATTGATCGGCGCTCGCGGTCGGGCAAAGATTTCGGTTCAATCGCAACCGCTCAGCCAACGTGTGCTCCGCGTCCTCTCACGCACCTTCAAAACGGTTATCTGATCAACCGTTTCAACGGTGGCGTGTGGTAGCCGCTGCGAACGGAACTGCAGGGCGGATCGATGGCCGCAGACAACGGCAAGACACCGGCTTTCCATGCGAAGTGGATCCCTGAGTGGACCGCCGGCACGCGTTTCAGCGGACCACGGATCGCGCCGTAGCGTTCCAATCGGTTGTCTTCAAAATACAGCGGCTGGTGGCAAAACGATGCGCCCGCCCAAAAGTCTCGCATGGTCAAGTCAGACCGATGCAACGAGGTCAGATGCGGAACAGAATCGTGCCGCGGCAGGCCACTGGTATCGCCGGGCAGATCCGCGTCGGCAACCAGCTGCGATGACTCGCCCAGGCCTCGAGGGCGAACGTCCAGCCACGCACCCGTGGATTGAGGTGTGGCTGTGACACGTTCGTGCCGCATGACATCGCGACCGAACTGCCTGTCTCCCAAATCCAACACGTCGCTCTCGATCAGCTCCGGCTGTGGGTCGTCAAATGAATCGAAGGTCCGGGAGCCTTCGTCGTTGGACTCGGCGGCGGGTTCACGGCGGATCGGCAACAGCCCCGGCGGTTGTGACACGGGCACGGGCTGCACCAATGCCGGCACCTCCACTTCCACTTCGACCGTGTTGTCGGCGGACGGTCGGGGCAGTGATTCGAATGGTTGTTGCGTCGACGGCTCCGACGCCGCCGGTGCTTGGCCGGCCTGATGGAGCGAGGAAAAGGTCGCTTGGGAAACGAGCGTCGGTGGGTTCCAATGACGCCGCGACTGATTCGATGTCTTGCTCGCAGAAACGTTGATTTCGGCTGGGTTGCTGATCAAAATCCTGGGGGCGAGTCGAACGATGGTGGCGGTCGGGTCGGTGGTGATCGGCACAGTGGTGATCGGCACGGCGCGGTCGATGTCGGCGCCCCAGGCGGCCAGAGGGGTGGCGGTCAGCATCGAGGTGGCACAGGCCAATGTGGCCACGCCCCTGCGGCACAACGAATCAAGGGTGTTTCGACGTCGAATGCGGAGCGATCGCGTCGAGCGGATTGCCGAGTCGGTCATGGCCAGTCACTTTCCAGCGTGTTGATGCAACGTGTGGATGCATCGTGTAGATGCACCGTGTGTTCAATCAGCGTGTCAAATCAGCCGCTCAGATCTCGAGGCCGCCGAGGGCGGCCGCTGTGAATGGAGGACAGAGTACCTGGAGCAAGAGATGGCTTCGTCGCCGACGGACATCGGACTGCAGTTTCTGGCGTTGCGCGATCAAACAGGCAGGACCGCTACATCCAGAGCAAGTGCATCAGTTGCCCAGAATTGTGACTCAAGCCGATCGAGATTCCGCAAAGCCTGGGAATCTGATCCGTTTGTACCGAAATTACACCGGGACGGTTGCGGACCTGTCAGTGTTTCTGACGGTGATCCAGGGGCGATGTGTTAAAATCTGAAGGTTGCGTCAATCGTCGGTAAGAGAACGCTTCTTTCGGCTGTTCGTTTCGTACCATTTGCCGGTCTGTCGGGGTCACGCCGGGTCCCGACCGATCAGCAGGCGGTCATCGGCCGGGAAGAATGCAGGGAACTCCTTGCCCGGCAGATAGGTCCAACGTCAGGTCGCCTTGTTGATTCCGAGCTCGTCATCATGAAACTCCCCAATTGGATTCGAAAGCTCACCGGTGGACGCCCACCGGTGCGTCGAAGACGAATCGATCGGCGGAGAGAGGAACTTTTCGCGGAATTGAACGTCACGCGACTGGAAACCCGCCGTGTGCTCAACGGCGATGGTTTGGCCAGCGAATTGGTCGTCGACGCCGGCGCGGACGCCAACGACGGCCACGCCGATGCGTTTCATTTGCAAGTCGATCAGGATCAGGTCCACGTCAGCGTCAACGGCGAACGCGTCAACAGCGTTTCGGTCGACCAAGTCGACACCATCACCATCCACGGTTCCGCTGACGATGATTCCCTCGTCATCGATCTCGGTGACGGCACGATGGCCGAACAGACGATCCGGTTTGATGGCGGACAAGGCCAGGATTCGGTTCGGATCGTCACCGCCGCGCACATCGAGTCGCTGATCCACGCCATTGAGTCTCCCGGTGTCGTGCACACCGATCTCCGTTCCGCCGCCGGCGGCTCAGCATTTCAGTTCGAGGGCATCGAGGATTTGAGCCACGACCTGAGCGTGGACCGTTTGACCGTCCAGCTGGGCAACGATGCCGATCGGGTCACGCTGGATCAATCGGACGTCGCGGGAGTCAGCCAATTGCAGGTCTGGCAATCGTTTGACGCGAACATCGATTCGCAATCGCCATTCACGATGTCCTTCGATGATCCGAATGAATCCTTGCGAATCGTATCTGACATGGACGGTGAAACCGATGCCGATCACGTCGACGTCAAGGGACTGTCTGATTCATTCGGGGCAAGCTTTGTTTTCCAGGGCGACGACAACGATTTGATCGTGTTTTCCGGCGCAACGAATCTGGGCGGCGGTGACGTTCGCGTGACGGCGGGCAACGTGCAGCTGTCCTCCGCGATTCACACCGATCATGCCGAAGTTGAATTCGTCGCGACCGAGGAACTGACGCTCACTACCACCGGCAGCATTGTCAATCACGGCGGCACCGTGGAACTTTCCGGTCCGTCGCTCGAAATGGACGGCTCCATCGATGCCTCCGCCGGCTTCGTCTCCCTCGATAGCGGTGAAACTGGCGTTGCGATTGTCCGCGGACGGATCGACGTTTCGTCCGACCAAGCGGGACATCAAGGCGGTGTCGTTCATGTGTTGGGATTCCATGTCGGCTTGCTGGAACAAGCACGCATCGATGCGTCGGGGTCAGCCGGTGGCGGAACGGTCTTGATCGGAGGCGATTATTTGGGCAAGGGCGAAGTGAAAAACGCTTACGTCACCTATGTCTCTCAAGACTCGATCGTTCGTGCCGACTCGCTCGACAACGGACGTGGCGGCAAAGTGGTTGTCTGGGCCGACCACACCACGCGGATGCATGGCACCATCTCGGCACGCGGGGGCAGGCTGGGCGGTGACGGAGGCCTGATTGAAACGTCGGGAAAAGTGTCGCTTGACGTGACCGCCAGCTCGGTCAACGCCAGTGCCGCAATGGGTGTTGCGGGATCATGGTTGTTGGACCCCTTAGATGTCACGATCTCCGACGGCTCGACACAAAACAACATCCCCAACACAGGCGGACTCTTCACGCCCAGCGGGAACAATGCAAATATCGGTGACGACATCATCAACGCAGCACTTGATGCGGGCACCAGCGTCACGATCACCACGGATTCCGGCAGCACCAGTGACAACAGCGATGATGGCGACATCCAGCTCAATGCGAACGCGGATATCGTCCTCAGTACGGCGCAAACAGTCACGCTGAAACTGATCGCCGCGGGTACCATCGATCTACGAGGCACGATCACGACGGCAACGGGGACCTTGAACGTCGAATTGGTCGCCAATGACAACAGCGTGACTCAAACCGATCAAAAAACGGGCGAAGGCGATGTACTGGTCAAGGATGTCGTGACCACCGGCGGAGGAACGTTCACTTCCTCTGGAGTCAACTTTGATAACTCCGGTGGCGCGATTACCACCGGCGGTGGTCTGATGAAAATCGAACACACCGGCAACGTAAAGATCGGTGCGGCGATTGATGCCGGAGTCGGCAATGCCGAGATCACCACGACCGGCGGCAACATCAATGGTGGGGGCACCGTGACCGCCGCCGCATTGAGATTGGACGCCTCGGGTGGCATCGGGACAGCAACCACGTTCAACACGGACGTCGATTCATTGGACCTGACAACCGGCGGCTCTGGCAACGCCGGCGACATCACACTGGTCGAAGCCGATGGGGCAAGTCTGACCGCTGCAACCGACGCCACGGCACAGTCGATCCAAGTCACCGCGACGACCGGAGACTTGACGATCGGAGGCGCGACCGGTGATGGCAATGACAATGTCACCTTGATCGCCTTGGCGGGAGACGTCGACGGCGGAGCGACGGTGACTGCGAATGCACTGGTGATCAATGCCGGTGGTGGGATCGGGATCGGCACGACATTCTCCGCCGATGCAGCCAGCTACAGCCTGACCACGTTGGGCGTCGGAGCGTTGGGCGACATCACATTGGTGGACACCGGCGCGCTCAACACGAGCCAAATCACGACACTGTCCAGCGTCGCGTCGGTTCAAACGGTCAGCCTGACCGCGACGACA
>NZ_JBFHKV010000734.1:0-4506 GCF_041595215.1 Stieleria sp.
GAGCCAAGTTCGATGCCACAGCCCGCGCATCCGCCGCCGGCGTTTTGCACGGACCGATCGACGATCCATTCGCATTGCCAATCGGATCGCCAAAGAGTGTCGGCTGGTCACGAAACTTCTGGTCGCGTCGCATCACCAATCACCCCACTGATCGAAAAAGGCCTCCGTGCCCGGCGCATCCTGCGGTCGCTCCATCGTGTTTTGTTCCTCTGCATCGATCCGCGTTTGATCGCAGTTGATTTGTGATGCGGTGCCGAGTGCGATCAGCACCACCATCAGCGATGCTCCCCAGACGCTTAGGACCTTTGGCAGATTAAGTGGCGTAAGTCTCCAGCTTGCGCTGTCGGGATCGCAAGCTGGAAGCTTACGCCACTTTGTAAGGCCGCCATTCCTTACCAGCGCGATCATCAATGCGGCTTCGATCATGCCATCACCTTCATCGGGTTAAATCCGAGCGTGATGCAGAGCACGACCGCGGCATCGCGAGAGACGATGGCATGGATCCCAAAGCGTTTGACGGCCCACATCTGATCGATGTCGACATACCCGCGCCGCGCCAAAAGAATCACCTGCGCCGGCACCAGTCCCATCCGCCGCGCCAGTTCCAAAATCGAAAACGCTTCCATGTCCACCGCTCCTGTCGTGTTGCCAAAATCTGTGATTGACATCGAACATCAATCACGTCGCATGGCAGAACTCTAGAGTCGAAAAAACGCGGTTCCAGAGCGGTGACCGGCTCGAATGAAACGAAGCAGGTTGACCGAGGCTAGGGGCAGGCTGGCGGTGGCTGGCCGAGGAAAATGATTTGGATTTTTCGTTAACCGGTCGTTAATCCAGCGCACGAAAAAGCCCTCGCATGATCGCTCATGCGAGGGCACAAATTTGGTCACCTATTTGGTCACCACTTTGGTCACCAAAAGTCGATTTTTGGTCAAAAGCGCCGAAGCAAAACCTCAAAAACCAATGGTTTTAGAAGGGTCACCGAGGCTGATTGACGGCTTACCGAGGCAAGAGTGATTCAAAATCCAGTTCCCGCAAGGGAGTGAGGGTTCGAGTCCCTCCTTCGGTACTTTCTGGAACAAGAGGAATTGAGGTCGTAAGACTCGAGTCCTTTTTCTGTTGGATTCCGCGAGATGGTTTAAACCTCCGTGGCAGACGGTTGACCCAGGGCAGGATCGCATCGGCTCTGAAGGCATCGAATGTGGCTGGAAGGCAAACGTTTTCACCCGCCAGAGCAAGACCAGGTTGCGGATTGAGACAAGAAAATGGATGACAAGAAAATAGGGTAGGAGCGACCTGCAAAACCTGGATCGGATCGTGGTCATTTCCCTGCCATCTCCCGATCCTTTCGTCGGCCAGGCAACGCGACGCAGGGATGGCGACGGACGCAAAATAAACGTCGCGGAAACCCAACAGTGGGCCGTCTTCGTTCGCGCGTGGCGAACGTGTTTTCGGTGGCGGGATGATTTGAAACGGCAGAATCATACGGGGCAGAATGATGCCCTGGGACCTGATCGCATTTTGTTCAGCGTCATAGGCCAACCCACCGGACGAAGCGAGCATCCATTGTTGCCGGCGAATTAATTCACCCGTCTCGCTTAGGCCGCCGTCTGGCGACGACAGCCAATTCATTCGTGTCATTCGTGCTATTCGTGGACAAACTCTTCTCCACTGATTCCGAGACGGAACAGGGCAGCAGCCAAATCGCAAGATGGGGTGATCGCGATTTGCCTATTCTGGCGTTTCAGTTCTTGCCCCCGTTTTCTATTGACCCTTCAACGCCACCAAGTCGGGCTCTGTCGCGGAAACGTTGTGCAGAGTCGCAGAACCGGGGCTAGCCGCGGTTCTTGCCGTACTTCCGGGGAACCGCGGCTAGCTAATGCAATATTCGGCACTAGCGCGCGTTCGGATCAAAGTTCGAGGGCGTCGCGGCGGACGCCCTTGTTTGCGTGTGAACGGGTGCTGGACGCGGTCGTTATTCCTCCAGTAGATCCAGGTCTCCGAAGATGTCGTCGAGGATGTTCCAGCGGGTGTTGCGGAGGGATTCGGTGTCGATGCTGAACGAACCGGCTTCGGCGTTGTAGATGCCGCCACCGAGTCCGTCGCCACGCCCGAAGAAGCGTCCGCCACGGCCTCCCCAAGCCGCGTTGAGTCGGATCTGGCTTCCGGTCAGCACCGTCGTGGCGTCGCCGTTGTAAATGCCGCCGCCGAGCCCGTCGCCTCCGTCGCCAGAGCGCCCGTGGCCCCTGCCGCCGACGGCCGCGTTGAACAACACGATCGCTTCGTCGACCAGCGCCGTCGCACCGCCTTCACTTCCGATCGCACCGCCGAGTCCGTTGCCGCCGTCGCCGCCGCGTCCTCCGTTGCCGCCGACGGCACGGTTTCGAAGCAGCATCGTGTCATGAACACTCGCCGCAGGAATGAACGGGAACCCTTCGAAGGGTGACTCAACGGAGGTGTCCAACAGCGACAGCCCGATGCCGCCGCCGAGTCCGTTCCCGCCATCACCTCCGCGACCACCGTTGCCACCCTTGGCAGCGTTGCCGACGAACACGCCTTCGTCGATCTGCAAGCTGGCGCCGGCGAGCGCCGCGACGCCTCCGCCGACCCCATTGCCGCCGTCACCGCCGCGCCTGCCGCCCTTTCCGCCTTGAGCGGTGTTGCGGCGAAAATCGTTGTCGGTCAGTTCACCGGCATCGGGGAAGAACGAGATGCTTGCCGCGACGGCACCACCGTAGCCGTTTCCGCCGTCACCTTCACCGCTTCCCGCCCCGCCGCGGGCACGGTTGTTCGAAAAGTTGCTGCCTTCGACGAACGCCCTCGCGTCCTTACCGGGCACGGCGACTTCGGGAACGATGAAGGGGCTGAAGTCGTCCGAGAAGATCGCGCCGCCGACGCCCGGACCGCCGGCGTTGTTACCGACTCCCTCGCCACCGATCGCCTGATTCCGTTTGAAGGTGCTGTCAAGGACGAACAAGTCGCTCGCCAAGTTAAAGATTCCGCCACCCATGCCGAAGCCCGCAAAGACTTCGAAGGGCACGGCGGCTTCGGGATCATTCTGTTTCGCTTCGGCGACGTTGCGGGTGAACTTGCTGTCGGTGACCACCGCCGCGGCCGAACGGGTGCCGGTGCCGTCGGGCGTCGGACCGACGTCTTGAGTGATCGCGCCACCGGCGGCGACGTTGATGGCGACGGCACGGTTTCCGACGAAGGAACTTTCATTGACGGAAATCGTTCCGCCGAACTCGTTGGCGATGGCTCCGCCGGCGGCCAACGGCGAGGATTCGATTCCGGCCTGGTTGTGCGTCATGCTGACCGATTCCAAGACCAGATCGCCGCCACGATTGTAGATCCCTCCGCCGAAGGCGAATGCGGGGAATCCGAGTGCGGTCGGAAAGCCGGGTGCATCGCCGGCCAATCCGTTTGCGATCGTCAGGTCATGGATCTCGACCGCGGGCCGCACATCGGGTAGTGCACCGAACGGAACGTCGAGTGGGTAGGGATCGATCGAAAAGACTCGCGAGTCGTGTTCGCCGCTGACCTTCAGCTCACGGGCGCCCGGACCCAGAATCGTGAGGTCGTCCTGGATGACCAGCTGGCTTTCCAAGGCGATTTTGCCGCTGACGTCCTCGGCGAATTCGATGGTGTCGATCCCGGGGGTGTCGTTCGCTTCTTCGATCGCTTCGCGTAACGATCCGGGCCCGTCATCGGCGAGTGTCGTCACCTCAAATACGCTACCGACGGGATACGAGATGCTGCCTTCACCGGTCCAACTGTAGTCGAACGGAACCGTAAACCCGGTCGGCAGCGGCACACCCGAGAACGGCTCGGTCACCGCGATCATGGTGAAGCTGCCGTCGGTGTATTTCGCGAACCGCCCGGTGCTCTCTTCAGGAACGAGTGTGAACTCCGCGACAAACTCCACGACGATGTTGCCGTCGGTTTGCGGCGTGATCGAGAAGACGCCGGGGGCTTCGGCGCCGTAGTCGAAAACGATCTTGTCACCGTTGGAAGCGGTGAACTCGAAGGGGGCATCGCTTTTGAACGTGCCGGTCGGTGCAAGCGGTACGTATTCCACGATTTCGAATGACGCGGATCCGGAATACTCGCCCAAGCGCGTGGCCTGTCCGGTGGCAAAGTGTTCGGCCGACACTCCGGGGAACAGCGGAATCCCGCCAGGCGCCGGACCGCCCCCGTTGACTTCGAAGGGAACCACATGCAATCCGGATTCGGCCGCTCCGGCAATCAACGGGTTGGCACTGAGCACCATCCGTGGCTCCAGGTTCTCAGGTCGGAGGGCACGGTTTCGGACACGATGACGCTGCAGTCTCATAGCTCGATCCTCTGGAGAGTGGGGAGTGATGCACCCTGAGTATAGTGGGTACCCCCAAGGACGTGTTTTTGACTAGCCCTGCAAGCGAAAAATGGCCCGAATCACGAGTTTTTCCAATGACTGGCTGAAGCAAAGCTCGCGTGAGCGTTGGATCGGTGTGGTTCTGGCATCGC
>NZ_JBFHKV010000735.1:0-4505 GCF_041595215.1 Stieleria sp.
CAGCGTCGCGACGGGCCAGACGATCGATGCCTCGGGACACGATGTTCAGATTTGGCCGGACAGCGGTCGCATCGCCGTCACCAGCGGACGAACTCAATTTGTCCGCAGCCGCGACAGTGTGGGTCGTTGGTTCGGCAACAGCAACTCGTTGCCAATGTTTCATTTCCCGATCGACGATCACTACCTGAAACGTAACACCGCCGTCTCGTTCTCAACGAACAAACAACAGCTGTTCACGCCCGCGGTCGCGCCGCCGGTCTTTCCATTGACGTCGGCCGCCGAACGCTTCAACGATCTTTTCGCGGCCAATCGATTCACGTCCGCCTGCAGCAGCATCATCGCGCGGTCGCCGTCGTTCGCAGAACCTGAACAGACCGTTGCATTTGTGTGCGAGCCCGTTCACAACCTGGTGCACCGCGCGGTGCTGCAACCCCGCGGCGCGACATTCCGCGCCGAACGTTTGGAGCAGGAAACCGAGCGTGAATTCTTGGCATCAACCGATCCCTGGTTCCGCCCCGTTCGGGCGTTGATCGGTCCCGATGGCATGCTGTATGTCGTCGACATGTATCGCGAGGTGATCGAGCATCCGGAGTGGATTCCCGATGCCTGGCAAGAACGCTTGGACTTGCGTTCCGGCGAACAGCTCGGCCGCATCTATCGTGTCAAACCGGTGGGCGAGCAAGCGGCACCGATCCCCGTTTTGCGAGAACGGTCCAACGAGGCGCTGGTGCAATTGCTGCGTTCACCGATCGGGCCGCTTCGCGACGATGCCCAGCGGCTCTTGGTCCATCGCGACGCCGACAGCGTTCGGCCTGCGCTCGGGTCGATGGCGAAGGACGATCCCAGCCCGTTTGCGAGACTGCATGCCTTGTCGATCTTGGCCACGTTCGACGCGTTGGACGAAAACACACTCGCCGCCGCATTGAGCGACTCCGATCCCGGCGTGCTGCTCGTTGCGGCTCGGTTGAGCGAACGCCACGTCGCAAGTTCTGAAAAAGTGCTCAACCACCTGAGCAAACTCGCCACGCACCAAGACGCATCGGTCGCCTTGCAGGCCGCGCTGGCACTGGGGGAATCCGACTCCGCTGCCGCCGGAATCGCGCTGGCCAAGATCGCGACCCGATCGGACCTTGATCAATGGCTGGCCGATGCCGTCGCCAGCTCGGCAACGGCCCACGCGATCGCTATCGCCGACGCGGTCCTTCAGCAGGCCTCGGAACACCCCGTACAATTTACCGAGCATCGCGTCGGACTGTTGCGACGCGTCTTGGCCACCGCGAAACAGCATGACGCGCCGATTGAGGAATTGGCGGCGGCCCGGCTCGGATCGTCCGAACTGGATTTCGAAACGCAGCTCCGACTGGCCGAATGTTTTGTGGGTGCGACGGGCAATTCCGTGTCACAGCAGTCCGGTTTGTCCAAGGTCTTGCGTCCCCTTCAGCAACGGGCCGAACGTGTGGCCGTCGATGCGGCGCAATCGGAATCCTCGCGGTGCCGTGCGGTCAGCCTGATCAGCTTGAATCTCGATGCCGACGGACCAAGGACGGAGTTCCTGATCGCTCTACTGGATCCCGCGACACCGGCTTCGGTCCAGTGTGAAGCCATCACCGGGCTGGCAAGCCAGAACGACAACGAGATTCTGAATGGGTTGATTGACCGCTGGCCCACACTCTCGGTCACAGTCAGAGACCATCTGGTTTCCCAGTTGCTCGCCCGGCGTCAGGCAACCGAAGTGTTGCTGCAAGCGTTGCAAGCTGAACGGATCCGAGCCAACGAGCTTTCTCTGGCGACCCGCGAACACCTGCTCAAATCGGGCAGCCAGTCGATGCGGGTGATGGCCCAACGGATCTTTCGCAGCGGTGGATCCAAACAGCGTGGCGAAATCGTGCGCGACTACTTGGCGAAATTCTCCGCACGTCGCGAAACACTCGATCCGTCCGCCGAGAACGAACTTGAACTCGGACGCACGCTGTTTGAGAAACATTGCGGCGTGTGTCATTCGCCCGATCCCAGTGGCGTGGCGATCGGCGCCAGCCTTCAGAACCTGACCAATCGCAGTGATGCGGCGCTGGTGGAGGCGATTTTGGATCCCAACCGGGCGGTCGAACCCAAGTACCAAAACTATGTGGTGCAAACCGACGAAGGACGGACGTTGGCCGGCGTGATCGAATCGGAAGTCGGCGACAGTCTGACGATCGCACACGCCGACGGAAAACGAACGACCCTTCGTCGCGATCAGATCGAACGGATCAAAAGCACCGGCACGTCGTTGATGCCCGAAGGTTTCGAAACGACGCTCGACGTCGAAGCACTGCAAGCGATCGTGCGGTATTTGCAGCGTTAGGTGCGCGGTGGGACTCGTCGCCTCGCGGTGCGATGCGGATGGACTCGTCGCCTCGTCCACTACGTTGTGGGTGCTGCTACGTTGTAGGACTCGTTACGTCGTCACGACGGTGTAGTGGACGAGGCGACGAGTCCACTCCATTGACGGCACAGGGCACCGCGATCACTTTCTGTCTTTTGCCTTCAGCTCCTCCAAGTAATCGCAGCCCTTCCAGGTCAGCACCAGCGGTCCCTTGTCCGCAAGGGTGTCCTGCCCCAGTTCGATAAACCCGGCGTCGGCCAGCAAGAACAAGTGCAGTGTGATTTGCTCCCGCTCGTACCCTTCGATTTGAATCGAGCCCTTGAACAGGCGCGCTCCCCTGGCTTCGACAAAATCCAAAAGCTTGCGGACAAGCACCATGTCTCGTTTCATCGTGAACGATCCCGTCGGAAGTGGACTAATCAGCATCCCGGTGATTCAGTTGCCACCGTCGCCACGTTGTATCCGGCAAGACGCCGATGATCAATCGGCGGAAGCGACTGAGGAAACGGGGCCATCGCCTCCTAACTGGCAGGTACAATCGGCCGAGCCGAGCCCTGTCGACATAAAAAAACCTCTGCGGAGGGGCAAACCGCAGAGGCCCATGACCGACGAGAAATCTCTCGGGGGTCAAAATCGTTGAAGATGAAAGCATTATCACTCCAGCGCTGCACATAAATCCATGCGAATTTTGAGCAATTTTGGTACCGAATTGCAACCACCGGGCGGTGCAGATGTCTACATTGAGGGGGTTCAGGGTATTGGTACCCTGTTTGCCAGGGGGAAGAACGGCGAGTTGACGCAAGGCATCTTCCCCCTTTGATTCCGAGTTCGGGGGACACGCACGCATGTCCACTCCACAACGATGCGATGCAATGGCGGATTTTAACGATTCCCCAAGGAGCGACACCGTGACCGACCCAACCGTGGTGGTTGTCGATGACGACCAAGCCGCTCTGCACTCGTTGGCGTTTCTGATCGAGTCGATGAACATCAAGGTGCAGACCTTCGATCGGCCTCAGGACTTCCTACAACACTACGACCCCGCCGTCCCGGGATGTCTGGTGTTGGATGTCCGCATGCCCGAATTGAGTGGGCTGGACCTGCAAGCGGAAATGTCGAAGTGGGACTACATTCCACCTATCATTTTTGTGTCCGGCCACGGCGACATCCCGATGAGTGTTCGCGCCATCAAAGCGGGGGCGATCGATTTTCTGCAGAAACCGATCAAGGACCAGATCCTGTTGGATCGGATCAACGAAGCGATTCAGATCGACAAACACGCCCGCGAATCCCTGCCGCCGAACAAGGACTTTTTCAGTCGAGTGTCTCGGCTGACCAGTCGCGAACGTGAAGTGATGGACCTGCTGGTTCAAGGCCGGTCACTGAAGCAGATTTCGATCGAATTCGGCATCTCGTTCCAAACCGTTTCCAAGCACCGTGCCCGGGTCTTGAACAAGTTGGAAGTTGGCAATGATGTCGAACTCGTGCGTCTGTGTCTGGGCTGCGACCAGCTGCCAGACTAATGCTATAACCCGAAGACTCAAACTGGACGAACGACTCCAGCGATGTTACCGGGCGAACCATCAAAAAGCGTGCTCACGGATCGCAGCGCGAACCCACGGATGACAGAATGCAAAAAATCCGTGGGTTCGCGCTGCCATCGGTGGGCTCAGACGCCAATTCATCGCTCTGCTGCGATTCGCTCCAGCGTTTTGACGGCTTGAGCGGAAAGAAACGGATCTGGATCCGCGGCCAATTTCGCTAACCACTGCTTGGACCGCTGATCAGCTAGATCCCGCGCCAGCGCGACGGCGGTTCGTCGCAACGGCAACTGATCGGGCGCCGTTTCGGTCGCCGCGTACGCTAACAGCGGAAGAGCACCGGCCGGTCCCAGGCGACGACTTTGGGTTTCGTTGAGGTGCCTGGCTTTCGTTTTTCCGATCGGCGCGAGTAACTCCGACATAGCATCGGCCAATTCGCGGTCGCCCGGATCTCCGATGGCCAACAACGGTAATTGCCAGACCTTGGTGGTGGAATCGCAGACGCCTTTTCGTTCCACGTTCTGCTCGACGTCGATGGACACGGTTTCGCCCGGCTGCACGGCGTATCCGTTGGCACCCACGGTCATCTGGGCCGGCGG
>NZ_JBFHKV010000736.1:0-4501 GCF_041595215.1 Stieleria sp.
CCTACACTGTGTTGATTTACTCACAGGACGCTTAAATCCAATGCCGCTAGGTTTAAGCGTCGTTTCCTCAGATGAGGGCCCGTAGGCTCGCGCCAAACAGCTGATATTCGTTTGACATCAGCCGGTTCGCGTCAGCGTGAGCGTTATCAAAATTTAAGCCAGTGCTTGACCGCGACTAGCGTGAAAATTCGGCCTCCCACTCCGCCGAACCGTGCTTCCCGACGGCGTCGGTCTGGGTGGAGAGCCGTCCGCTGCCACGGGCGAACTCGTGACGGCTAAGTGGTGCAAAGATACCGGTATCGTCGTCGTAAATATGATGCGTGACTCGGATGGCATGTTGGGACAAATCGATTTCATTGAACGTGTTCTTCTCACGCTCGCGGCCCCGTCCCCGCCGCGAAGTACTCGTGCCGCTTTGAACGATGACGATCCCGTGGTCGCGGCCAGCGGCAGGATAGAAATCCAGCGTGTTGCCGATGTACGAACGATGCAGGTGCCCACCTAGAATCAATTCAACACCGAGGTCACCGAACAGCTTGATGGCCCGCTTCGCTTTGGGCATCGCTCGGTCACGCAAGTAATCCGGTGCCGGGGCAAAGTGATGATGCGCCACGACAATCCGAGAGAGTTCGGGCGGCGCGTTTTCGAACACCCGCCGACAGAAATCGAGCTTCGACGGGTGAAGTCGTCCGTTGGAAATGGCAGAACGAGGGGCCGTCGAGTCGAGGCCTACGATGACGGCTTCGTCGGTGCGTAACACCGTATTGAGTTCCTTTGAAATGATGCGTTGGTAATGCCGATGAGGATCGGTGAACCGCTCGACGATCCGGTACAGCGGCACATCGTGGTTGCCCGGCACGACGACTCGTGGTGCATCCGGCAATTGTCGAAGGAACTCGGCGGCCTGTTCGAACTGCTCCGGTTTCGCACGTTGCGTCAGATCCCCGCTGACCACAATCACGTCCGGCGACACCGACTCGGCTGCACGTCGTAGTGACTCACCGACGCGGGGAAGGAAGGGTGGACCAAAATGCAGATCGGAGATGTGGAGAATCTTCATGGTATGAGAGTTGCTATGTAGTCGTCGGCTCCGTAGGCGAACGCGAAACAAGCCAATGCTCGCGGAGGAAGCGACAACCCTGCAATCCGCATACCGATGCAAGCGACTCCCATCATCCTAGCGAACCCCCGAGCGTCACAATGGCCAGCGATCCGCGACAGCTTGACACGCATCGCGGGCGAATCGTCGCTGACGATGAGGCAGCTTGATCCGGATCGCGAGTGGCTCGACGAAGTGGATCGAACTGAGCCTCAGCGGCTGATCGTTATCGGCGGCGACGGCACGCTTTCCCACGTCGTGGAGTCGCTCGGTGAACGGGGCTGGCTTTCGCGTTTCGAAATCGGGCTGGTTCCAGGCGGCACCGGAAACGACTTCGCTCGTTCCATCGGCGCGCAGGGAGTCTCGCTGTGGGACGCGTACAAAACGGCCATCGGCTCGCCGGCGGTGGACGTGGATTTGATTCGTGTGACAAACGGCCGACGCCGAACGATCATCAACGCGGCGACCGCAGGATTCGGCGGCCTGGTGGCTGGTCAAGTGACGCCCGAAGACAAACAGCGGTGGGGAGCGATGGCTTACTGGATCGCAGGATTCTCACACCTCGCGTCACTTCCGCGATTCTCGATCGAAATCGATTTCCTAAACGATACGGCACGACAGTTCGACGTGTTTGGATTGGCGGTCGCGTCGGGGCGATACGTCGGCGGCGGCTTTCCCGTCGCGCCCGATGCGCTGCTCAATGACGGGCTGCTCAATGTAACCGTGGTGCCAGTGATGCCGATGGGAGAACTGATTGCAGCCGGCGTCGATATCACGCTCGGTCGCCACAAGAAAACCGGCCGAGTGGCGACGTTCGCTGCCAAGTCCGTTCGCATTGAATCTCAACCGGACCTTCCTTTCAGTTTCGACGGGGAAAGCGAGCGAACCGGTCATGCGGAGTTTTCCGTGATTCCATCGGCAATCCGCATCGCGTGCCATCCTGACGCAATCGCGGTCAGGAAGTCATCACGGGCGGCAGAATTGGCGGTCCTTTCGTAAGACCACGACAACCTTGGGCACATCAGTTGCAACGCCTTTGCACCACCATCCTCCTACAAGACGCTGAAATGCCTCCCTATCCTCTGAATTTCCTCACACCGCACTTCAAGTCGAAATCACCGGCACGTACCGAACCGATCCAGGCAGGATTCGGTACCGCAATGCGTGCGGTACGACTTGCCCGCCGCAGCGAATTTTGCATCGGCTGCAACACGGTGTCGGATTCAACAAGGTTGGTGGCGGCATGAAAAAGCTGGCGGTAACATTGCTGATCGTCGCTCTCGCGATTGCAGCGTGGTACTTCGCTGGAGTCTCCTTGAGCTGGGATTCGTTTGTCGAGCACGAACGCGCGTTGCGTCATGCCGTTGCCCGGCACCCCGCCGTCGCGGTGATCGTCGGCGTCCTGCTCTACACCCTGACGTCGTTGATTCCCGGCACCACGGGCAAGTCCATTGCGTTCGGATGGTTGTTCGGATTCTGGATCGGCTTGGCCATCGTCAGCGTCTCGTTAACCGCTGCGGCGGTGATCGCGATGATGGCGGTTCGCAGCTACTTTCGCGACTGGGCATTGCGTCGCGTGCCGCGAATCGTCGGCACCATCGATCAGTCGCTCGAGCGTGGCGGTGAGGCGACCTGCCTCTTGACGCTACGTCTACTCCATGTCCCCTACACCGGCGTCAATTACTCGGCCGGTGCAACGAGTGTCCCGTTGCCCACGTTCGTTTGGACGACACTCTTGGGCATGCTGCCCAGCAACTTAGTCTTCGTCCTGGCCGGTGCGAGACTGCCGGCGCTGGATCGGATGGCTGAGGTCCGCCCTTGGCAATTGATCGACTGGCCGTTGCTTTCCGCAGCCACGCTGGCAATTGCAACGCCGATGGTGGCCAAAAAGCTGACCCGGATCAGCAAATCAGCTTCCAAAAGCGCCGACGGCTCATCCGACGAGAAACGGCGGGAGGTCACGGCATCATGAACGTCATTTCCGGATCGTATGCCAACCTGTTTTCATTGGCGATGGCGGTGTTCAGTGCGCTACTTGCCGGCACGCTCTACCGACTGTCTTCGCTGCGTCGCTGCCCGGGCGAGACCGCTCGTCGGCGGATGGCGAGCCTCGTTTCGTGGTGGATGATTGCCGGTTCCTTGTTTGTTGCAGCGTTGGGCGGACGGTGGGCTGCGTCGATCATCTGGTTTGCGATGTCGTTCATCGCGATGACGGAGTACAGGCGATTGTCGTCGCCATCTCCGCCAACAACTCCGTCGGCGTCTTCCACGATGCAGTGGACGCCCACTGCATGGGTGATGACGATCAACCTCGTTGTGCTCTACGGCGGAATCGCAATTGGCGGAGACATTGCATGGTTGGCCTTCGTTTCTGCCGCATCCGCGATTGCTTTATGCGGCGTAACGTTGGCGTCAGAAGGAGTCCGACAATACACACCACGCATTGCGTCTTCGATCTTGGGTTTACTGCTTTGCGGAATCTTTCCGGCATGCAGTCTACTGCTGCTCGATCCGGAATCACCCGCATTGTTTCTGCTGGTGGTCGGGATGACGCAGTGGAACGACATCCTCTCGGCGTGGGCGGGACGTTCACTTGGCCGACGAAAGCTAGCAGCAGCGATCTCGCCGAACAAATCGCTGGAAGGTTTTGTCGGTGGGCTGATCGGGACAGTTGTGACTGCGGCATTGGTTGGTCCCAACTTGACCGAACTGACGATGGTGGATTGGTCATTGCTCGGATTGGCGATCGCGACTGCAGGAACGCTCGGTGATCTGAACATGTCGGCGATCAAACGTGCTGCGGGGGTAAAAGACAGCGGCACGTTGATTCCGGGCCAGGGCGGCATGCTCGATCGCATCGATTCGTTAACCTTCTCCGCACCCATTGCATTGCTGCTTGTGGAGGTGATGCGGTGAGCCGATCATCATCACGGGATCCGTCGGCGGAACACAGAGTCGCGGTTTCGCCTGCAGAGCGTTCGACCACGTGGTTGACGATCCCGAACGCCATCTGCGTGGGGCGTGCGATTTGCTCGCCACTGATGTTGGTATTGGCCTGGAACGGACTGCAGACCGCGACACTTGTGCTGTTCCTGATTCTGACGTTCAGTGATTTCGTCGACGGCAAACTCGCTCGATGGCTCAATCAAAGATCTGCGATTGGCCCAAAGCTTGACAGTTTTTCAGACGCCGTCATGTACGGATGCCTGGCACTCGCGTTGATCTTTTTGCGCGGCGACTTGCTCGGACAGGAAGTCTTGTGGATTGTCTTCGCCATCGTCAGCTACATCGCCGCCGGAATATTTGCGTTGGCAAAGTTCGGGCAACTGCCCAGTTATCACACCCGGTCGGCCAAGCTGGCATGGCTGATGGTAGCGATTGCCGCTGTGGCGTTATTGTCCG
>NZ_JBFHKV010000737.1:0-4491 GCF_041595215.1 Stieleria sp.
CATCAGCAACAAGGCTTGCAGCGGCGTGTTGGTCCGTTCCCGCCGCGCCGTGCACGACTCGCGACTGGGCGCGTCGAAGGTGGACATCTGCGGCGGGGCACTGGTGCGTTTCCAGAAAATGTAAACACTGCGGCGAAGCTGTTTCTCCAGTTCCGCGTCGGCTTTGAAATTCGCGGTGTTGCTCCGCGTGTAACCGACGGCGTACCACAGCCCAGACGGTTGCGGCGGCTTGACGCTCGGACCGCCCAGTCGCGGATTCAACAATCCTGCCAACGCCAAGGCCTGATCACGAAGCACTTCGGCGTCCAGGCGATGTCGTGGACCGCGTGCCAGAAATCGATTCTCCGGATCGATCGCAAGATTCTCCGGACTGACCGCGGCGTCACGTCGGTAGGCGCGACTGGTCACCATCAATTTGACCAGCCGCTTGATGTCCCAACCGCTTTCGATGAAATCGACCGCCAGCCAATCGAGTAGCTCGGGATGACTGGGCGGCTGACCCTGGCTGCCGAAATCTTCACTGGACTTGACCAATCCGCTGCCGAAGATCGATTGCCAGAAACGATTCACCGCGACACGCGACGTCAACGGGTGCTCCGGCGTGACCAGCCACTTGGCTAAACCCAATCGGTCGCGCGGCAGGTCGTCGGCCATCGGCGGCAGAAACTCGGGGACACGTCGTGAGACGGTATCGCCCGGTTGATCATACTGGCCTCGGACCAGCACCTTGGCTTCACGCGGTTGGTCCAGTTCCTTCCAAACCAATGTCGTCGCGATCTGGCCTTCCAGCTTTTCTTTCTCCGCTTCGGCGCCCTTGACCATGTCTTGCAGCACCAACCAATCCGGGTGCGTGCATTGGACTTCACGATAGTAGGCACGAAGCGATGCCGCTTGCTCCGGCGTCCGTTCACTCGGTTTCTGAGACGCAAGTTCCACGATGCCTTTTGGCAGCGGGATCGCAGCGGACCGATAGGCGTAGGCGAACTGCGCGGTGCGACCGAGCGAGACGGTCTTGATGTACAGGTCGTTGTGCCCTTTCTTCAACTCCAACGTGTACGTCTTGGCCAGCGGGTTGATCGGACCGGTGCGTTCGGACTGCGCGATCCGTTTCTTGTTCAAGAACACGACGTGACTGTCGCTGGTCCCCAGCAGCAGATCGATCGACTGTTTCTTGGGCGATTGCAACGTTTGGTGGATTAAGTTGACTGCGACGCTCTCGCCGGCAACGGGCAAGGTATGAATCGCAACCGGCGTCCAATCGTTCCGCAATTCCCAGCCGTACGTTTTGTCTTCGTATTTAAAAGTTTCGTCCGCGTCGAAGTCCCGTTGTTGGGAACCGAAACTGCGGTAGATGCCCGGGTTGGAACTTTCCACGGGGAACGGGCCGACGCTGTGAAGATCACCGACGGTGATCTGGTCCTTGATCGGAACCGAGGCCGCCGCTTCGGACAACTGGAAGCGGACGGCATAGAACTGATGCTTGGCAAACTGTGACAGGTACTCCAGCCGAATTCGAATCTGGTCGTGACCGCGTTCGACTCGCTCGGCCAGGTCGGCAATGGCGAACGACGCGTTGCGGCCGCCGGTTTGTTGGTGCCCGGCGATCGCCCAGCCTTCGGTCGCCATGCGTTTTCCGTCGATCGCCAGACCGACCGCAAAATTGCCGTCCTGCTGTTCGATGTCGGCCAGCGCCGAGCGAATCGAAAGCGGTTCCCAACCCTTGTCCTTGACCGGCGAACTGCGCCGCGTTTCCACTTCGATCTCCGTCAGCACGGCGTTGCCGTTGGGCGAGACGCCCGCGCGATCGGTCTTGGGATCGGGGGAGACTTCCAATTGCAGCGATTGCCAATGACCGCCGGCCAAGGACGGGGCCAGCGGGGCGGTGATGGTTTGCACGTCTCGGTCGGCAACGGTGTCACCGACACGAACGTTGCCGTCGGCTTCGATCACCAACTCGGTGCCGAATTTGGAGTCCACTTCGCTCGGAGAGAGCAATTCGATTCGGGGGGAATGTTCGTCGTCGTGCTTCCCGCTCAAGCCGGCTTCCCAAATCCGCTGGGCGGCATCGACCGATTCGATCGGCTCACGCATTTCGCGACGCAGTTCCGCGATCTGCTGGTCCAACGCGGCAAGTTCCGCGGACTGTGCGTCATTCGGCACGCGGATGACGGGCGCCGGATCCTTTTTGTTTTCGTCCAACGCCCTTCCGTCCAGGCTGTTGAAGAACGCGAACAGCGAGTAGTACTCTTTCTGAGAAATCGGATCGAACTTGTGATCGTGACAGACCGCGCACTGCGTGGTCATTCCCAGGAAGACGGTTCCGAACGCATCGGTGCGGTCGATCACGTTGCGGGCGAACACCTCGTCATAAATCGATCCGCCTTCGTTTGTGGTGACGTTCAATCGGTTGAATCCGCTGGCGATTTTCTGTGACAGCGTCGCATCGGGTAGCAAGTCGCCGGCCAATTGCTCGGTCACGAATTGATCAAACGGCATGTTTTGGTTGAACGCATCGATGACCCAATCGCGATACGGCCACATCTCGCGATAGTTATCCAGGTGCAAGCCGTGGGTGTCGGCGTAACGGACCAGGTCCAACCAATAGCGTCCGAAATGTTGGCCGAAGGCGGGCGAGGCGAGCAGTTCGTCGACCAATCGATCGATGTCCAGTTTGCCGGCGGCGAGTCGATCGATCTGGTCACGTGTCGGCGGCAAACCCGTCAAATCCAAACACAGTCGTCGCATCAACGTCGCATCATCGGCGAGGCCGCCCAGCGTGAGACCTTTCGCAATGGCTTTGGCGTCGATGAAATGATCGATCGGGTGCGACGCAGTGGGCGGGACATCGACTTTGACGGGGGGCTCGTACGCCCAATGGCCACGATACTCCGCTCCGCCGGCCACCCAGGCTTCGAGCGTTTTTTTCTGTGCTTCGGTGAGGGGTTTGTTGAAGGCCGGGGGAGGCATCAACACGTCGTCGTCATCGCTCCGCAACCGCAAAACGAGTTCACTTTCGTCGACCGCGCCGGCTTGGACTACCGACAAAATTCCGTCGGCAGTGTCCAGCCTCAAGCCTGCCTGTCGCTCATGTTCATCGGGTCCATGACAGGCGAAACAATGGTCCGACAGGATCGGCCGGACATCGCGAGAAAAATCGGGAGCAGAATCGGCTGGAGATTCGCCCCGCACAAACGACGATCCACAAAGGGCCAGGACCGCCGCGGCGAAAAAGAATCGAATCGGCATCGGAGGGACACAAGGCGGGAAAGAAACGAAGGATCCACAAGTATACTCGATCAACCGAGAATGGGCCGCCACCGTTTCATCGATCTCTCAAGGCCGTCGTCAGCTCGATCAGGTTCCTCGGGTTTTGCCCCAGATCACCTTTGCCCACCCGCGATTGACTGGTGGCGTTGACGATCACGCTTTGGCTGGTGGCATCTTGGCTGGTGGCATCTTGCCCGGCGGGATGGGCGGTGAGTTCGACTTCGATGTCGTCGACGAATTTCATCACCGGCGTCGTGCGGGTCAATTGAATCCGCCGCCGGTCACCACCGGCTTGTTCCTCGGACACCCAATCCCACTTGGAATTCGTCTCGGTCCATTGTCGAATGCGATCCGCGGCGTCTTGGACACTGCCGTCGAGTTCGACCGGCCGAAGCTCCGGACGCGGGGCAGCGGGATCCAGGGCCGCTCGGTTTTGCGTCCAGTCACGTCCCCAATCGTCGATCCGCAGCACCACCGAACCGATGATCGCGACCGTGATGGCGAGCGCGACGCCCAGAGTGATCCATCCCATCATTTTGCTTTTCCGCATCTTGGTTTAGGGGTTCCCTTGTCGCCTGATCGTTCGGACAATTCGCCACACGCTCCCCAACTCGCACCCATTGCATTGCGTTATGGCTCATACGCCTTCGATGTTCCAATCCCAAGAAGACGACTTCTTGGAAGACGCCAAACCGCTAGCGGCGCGGATGCGTCCGACGTCGCTGAAAGAATACGTCGGTCAGCAGCACATTCTAGGGCCAGGGAAACTGCTGCGACGGATGGTCGATGCCGGGCGGTTGGGGTCGGTCATCTTGTCCGGACCACCCGGAACGGGCAAGACGACGTTGGCGCATCTGCTGGCCCAGGAAACCGGCAGCCGCTGTCGCCGGTTGAGCGCGGTCACCGGAGGGGTCAAGGAAGTGCGTGAAGCGTTGGCGTGGGCCACCGACTTGGTCGCCAGTGGTGAGCCCCGGCCGGTGTTGTTTATCGACGAGATTCATCGCTTTAGCAAAAGCCAGCAGGACGCGTTGCTGCTGCCCCTGGCTCAGCTCGTTCAGGGGAACCGACGCGAGCGAGGTGAGAGCGCAGGTCTCGAGCGCCTCGGCCACCGCGTGCGGGCTGGGAGGGAGGACGAAGCGGCCCATGGCCACGACCTCCTCGACCGTGAAGGCGAAGCACACCTCGGAGTGCTGGGGCACGTACGAGATCCAGGCGGCGCGCCGC
>NZ_JBFHKV010000738.1:0-4488 GCF_041595215.1 Stieleria sp.
AATGGCATGTTTTGATCGAACGCTTTGATGACCCACGCCCGGTAGGCACCCGACGCAATCGGTTCGTCGCTGACAAACCCGCTGGTGTCGGCCCAGCGCACCAGATCCAGCCAACGGACGGCTTGGTGTTCGGCGTAGGCAAGCTGTGACATCCAACGATCGCGATACTCAACGAAGTGTTGCTCGCTGGGATCTTGCTCAAACTTCGCCACTTCCGCGGCCGTCGGCGGCAATCCGCGCAAGTCAAAACTCAGCCGGCGCAATCGTTCTCGCGGAGATGCCATGGAAACCGGCGCTGCGCCGTATTCGGCCCAACCGGATGCCAACAGTGCGTCGATCGCAGCGGCTGCCCGCCCTTGCTTTGACACCCCCGTGCCGTCTGCAGAAGCGGAGACTTCGGGGCGTTCAAGAGACCGCCACGCCCAATGTTGCTGGTACTCGGCCCCCTGATCGATCCAGCGTCGGAGCAGGCCGATGTCAGCGGGCGAGAGTTGTTTGTCGGAGTCAGGCGGCGGCATGATTTCGTCCGGCGAATCACTCAGGATGCGACGCACGAATTCAGACTCGTCGGACTCGCCGGGGACGATCACACCGCTGTCGGTCGCACCGTCGTAGGAATCCAGTCGCAGATCGGCTTCACGACTCGATTCGTCGGGGCCATGACAGAGCAAACAGTTCTCGCTCAGGATCGGTCGGATGTCACGATTAAAATCGACGCGTTCTTCGCCGGCCGCCACAACGGGCAGGGCAATCACCAACGTCAACAGCACTCGCGTCAGGGGATTCATCATCGTGGCGTCAGCTTCCAGCTTGCGAATTCGGTACTCCGCAACCGGGAGGCGTCCGCCACCGGCCTGCGTGTTCAGCAAAAAGTCTACCCGCTCCGGCCAAGAACTTCTTGGACGGATCTCGATGAGTTTGGTACATTTTGACCATGGCCGAACCACTGTCCCACCTAGTCCAACAGCGGTTTTTCCGAGAACAACCTCTCGCGGAATCGTTAATTGCGTTGTTTGACGCACTGCCACAGACGTACTTTTACGCCAAAGACATCGACAGCCGTTTTGTAAAGGTTAACCAACAATTCCTGGACAACCATGGACTTGCCGATGAGTCCGAGGCGATCGGCAAAACCGACCATGATCTCCATCCACCGTTGTTGGCCAAAGCCTACATCGAGGAGGATCGACGTGTGATGTCGAGTCGTCAGCCCCTGCCCGGACAGGTCTGGCTGGTGCTCCATCGCCGTCAGACCCCGCGATGGTATGTGTCGACCAAAACCCCCCTGTTCAATGCCTGTGATGAGGTCATCGGCATCGCCGGCGCGATGTACCGAATCGAGCATCAACAAGAGCTCACGCGGCACCTTCAAGAATTATTGCCCGCGGCACGGCACATCGAATTGCACTACAACGAACCGATCTCGATGGCGGAGATGGCGAGTTTGACAGGGCTTTCCTCGACGCACTTCAATCGACGCTTTCGGCAATTGCTGCGCATGACCCCGATGCAATACTTACGCAGCATCCGCGTTCAGGCGGCACGTGATCTTCTGACGACCTCCTCCAGAACGCTTGCGGAGATTGCGGTAGCCGTCGGATACACCGACCAAAGTCACTTGACCAAACGGTTCCGCGAAGTCACCGGCATCACGCCCGCCGCCTACCGCCGCCAGTTCGTGAAATCCAGTAACAAGTGATGTTGCGATCGGATACCGAAACACTGCGACAGTTGGTACCCTTTAGAAATGCGAGCATCGTCGGCTCAATCGGCCAACACCTCGCTTTTCAATCCCTGTATTTGCTGAGACGTTGCGATGGTGAGTGATTTGATACCGATCTCGGAGATTCTGGTCCCCGTTGACTTCAGCGAGTGTTCCCGGCGAGCATTGCAGTATGCCATGCGGATCGCCGCGGCGAGCAATGCGCACATCCATCTCTTGAACGTCATCGATGATCCCACGTTGATTCACCAATCGACCGATCAAAAGTTTCGTGACCGGCAGGCCCACGAGATCGAAGAACAGTTCCTGAATGTGATGAGCCCCGAGGATCGCGCGCGTTTCCGGACGACGACCAGCATTCGCTTCGGAACGGCCTATCACGAAATCGAAACGTACGCCAAAGAACACGACATCGAATTGATCGTGATGGGAAACTCCGCCCGCTCCAGTCTCTCCAGCGCCATCCTGGGCAGCGTTTCCGGACACACAATCCGTCACGCGGTCTGCCCCGTCATGACGGTGACGAATCACTGCGAGTGACGTAGTCGCCTTTTGCCCAAAGGGCATGCATATCCATAGCCTGGGGCAAGCAAACCGAGCATTTGCGAGGGTTGCGCCGCCCCGGGAACCGCTGTGTTGATGCCAGTGCCCTGGCTGGAGGCTCGAGCAAAGCGAGGGGAGCGTTTCCGTTGCACCGCATCCACCGATGCGAACACCAAACGGGGTGCTCCTTGTTCGCCGTCTCGCGTTCAAAGCGCCTTTTCAAAGGCCTCTTTGCCGCCGACGATCGGTAGCGAAACGGAGGTGCCGTCGAGGTCGATCGTCAACTCTGTCCCGGGTGTCGGGTGCAGCGTGAAGTCTTTGTCGCTGGACAAGATCATCAATCCGATCTGCTGGCCTTTGGGGATGACTTGATCGTCGGGCTGAAGATCAAACGACACCTCGTAGAACGTTCCCGGCTCCAACGGTTCGCTTTCGGTCATCGAGTTGCGGTTTTGCGGATCGGCCCAACCGCGGGTGATGATGTTGTCAGTGATCTTGGCGTTCTTGTCGTTGTTCCACGGCAACGAGACCAGCCAGACCGACAGATTGACGGCGGGTTTACTGCTGGCCAGTTTGATCGTGATGCGAGGCGTTCCGGAAAGATGAATCGGCTCTTTGAATTCCGGAGTCGTGTAGATCAATCGGTGCTCGGTCCATTCGGCTTGAGCCAGCGAGGCACCATCGAACGAAAAATTGTCGACCAGCGTCTCAGTGCCGGCGTCCTGAGTCGCTTGCGTGCTCAGCGATCCCCGTTCGGGTGCACCGCCGGACAAATAAAACGTGACCGGTGACGCGTCTGGATGGGGGTAGTCGGGATAGGACGTCGGTTTGTCCTGCTTGTCACCTTCGCGAACGATCCATGCACGAGGGTCCTTCTCGACACCGTTTTCGACGCCGTGCAAGTAACGTGTGAACCAGCGATTCATCATCTTCATCGGCGGTGGTCCCCCGTGTCCGCCCTGATGGAAAAACGCTTGCGTCGGAACACCTTTCTTCTTGAGCGCCTCGTAGATTCGAACGCTGTGCTCGGGGACCACATTCCAATCGTTGAAAGCATGAGCCATCAAGACGGCGGCCTTCAACGGTTCCAGATCATTCAAGTAGTCTCGCCCCGCCCAGAAATCGTTGTAGTCACCGTTGACCCGATCGAACTGGGTCAGCATCTCCAGATCACGGACAGTGCAATCACAGTACTCACGTCGCGCTTCGTTGCCGCTGTGGATGAAGTCGTAAAGGTAGTCGATGTCTTCGCCCAGATAACCGTAGGGATGTCGCACCAGCCCGTTGGATCGGTAGTAGTGATAGTACGATGTGTTGGGCGCGACCGGGATGATCGCTTCCAATCCATCCACGCCGGTCGTCGCCGCCGCCAACGGGATTGTGCCGTTGTAACTCGTTCCCGTCATCCCGACTTTTCCGGTGCACCAATCGGCGGTGACTTTTTCGTCTCCATCGGGAGTCGTAAACCCATCGGCACGACCGCACAGCCAGTCGATCACGGCCTTGGGTGCCAGCGACTCATTGTCGCCGCCCACAGTTGGACACCCCTGGGACAGTCCGGTTCCGGGGGACGAGGAATGAACCACGATGTAGCCGCGTGGCACCCAATCTTTTTCGTGCCGCTTGGAGATGATCGGACGCATCCCTGTTCGCTCGACGGCGTCAAAGTGTTTTCGTTCCGGTGGGTCCTCGCCGAGTTCCTGTCGCGGGTTCCAAAAATACTCGTCTCCCTTCGCGCCGGTACCGGCAAAGTAGGGACTGGAGTTATAAACGACGGGCAACTTCAACCCTTCGCTCTCGGTTTGCCGTGGACGCGTCACGCTGACATGCATCCGATCCAGCTTGTCATCTCCGTCGGAATCAAACTCCGTCTCGACCCACAGATCGTGCCGAATCCAATAGTCAGAATCTTCAAACGCTTTGACCACCTGGGCTTCACCGTCCTTGAACACCGGCTTGGCCGGTTCCTTGGCCGTCGCGATCGATCGCCCGGCAACGAGACAGGTGACCAGGCTGATGCAAGCGAATGCAGTGCGCGTCAATCGAGAGGTGTGCATGACGGATCTCTTTAGAAGTCAAACTTGAAGTTGGCACAGGAAGACGACACGGTTCGTTCAGGAATGCCGAATGGCCGTCAGCTATTGCATTGTCGTAAAAACGGAAGTTTCATCCAGGTGCTGGAGACGAAAGGGTCAAAAAATGGAGTGGTCAAAACATTAGGC
>NZ_JBFHKV010000739.1:0-4485 GCF_041595215.1 Stieleria sp.
AAGGGTGTCGAAGCAAATGACGTCGGCGCCCTCGGACCCGGCCAGCCCGCACGCTCAAGCTCACCGATCAACTCCTTTACGAACGCAAACTGCCGCACCGCCGGCGGATTGATTCGCTGCGACCCCGTCGGGGTCGACGGGATTGTGGGTCGTGCTTCCCGGAGGTGACGCTGCGCTGACCTCCGGCTACTCGCTGACATCCCTCCGGGATACTCGGACGCTGCCGCTCTCCTTTGACACCAAACGGAGTGATGCTTGTGAGCGGCAGGGCTCTGCGCTTGTCAAAACCTTGTCGATTGAGTGGTATTGGGCTCGCGCCCTACCGCTAAAAAGTGCTTCACAGCGTTGCCATTCGGGGTCCTGCCAGCGATTTCAGAGCCGCCGCAGGCCCCGCGCCAACGATCACTCGTTGGCGTCGTCGGACGATTCGTCCTCGCCGGTTGGTTCAGGTCCAGCTGGTTCAGGGGCAGCGTCGACGTCTTCGGTCATCCCTTCGGACTCGACCGATTCAGTGGCGACCGCCGCGGGCTGCGGGGAGGTCGGTCCCGACACCACTTCGCCTTCTTCGGCTTCTTCTTCTGGCGGGATGCGGACCGCGGCGATCAACGTGTCGTCGGCGTCGACGCTCATGATGCGAACGCCCTGGGTGTTGCGTCCGATCACACTGATGTCACGAGCGGCGATGCGTTGCAGCTTTCCCTTGCCGGTCATCAGAAAGACTTCGTCGTTATCATCGACACGTGCGATGGCGATGACCTTGCCGTTTCGGCTGCTGGTCTTGATATCGCGTAGACCTTTGCCGCCACGACGCTGGGTTCGATAGCGGGCTGACGAGGAACCGTTTTCGGCTTCGGTTTCTTCGGCACCGTCATCGACGATCGCGTTGGGGCCAAATGGCGTCCGTTTCCCATAGCCGTTTTCACAAACGGTCAACAACGTCGCCTCCGGTTCGGCGACGACCATGCCGACGACGGTGTCATCACCGACCAACGAGATGCCTTTGACGCCGGAGGTGTTTCGTCCCATCGGACGGGCATCGGATTCTTTGAATCGGATCGCCATCCCGGACGCGGTGACCAGGATCACTTCGTCGCCGGGGCCGATCACGTTGGCCGAAACCAGTTCGTCGCCTTCGCGCAGTTTGATCGCGATGATGCCGCCGCGTTTGGGGCGACTGTATTGCTCCAGCGGCGTCTTCTTGACCAAACCGCTGCGGGTCGCCATCACGACATAGTAGCCTTCCTGGTTGAAGTCACGGACGGCCAAACAGGAAGCGATCTTTTCGCCCTCTTCGAGCGACAGCAGGTTGACGATCGCGCGGCCCTTGGCGTCACGTGGCAATTGGGGCAGGTCATAAACCTTTTGCCAGCGGACTTTCCCGGTCGTGGTCAAAAATAGCAGGTAGGCGTGGGTGCTGGCGACGAACAGATGTTCGATCGGGTCTTCGGTGTCCGTTTTGGCACCCTTGAGTCCCTTGCCGCCGCGCCGCTGGGTGTTGTAGACACTCGACGGCGTGCGTTTGATGTAGCCTTCGTGGCTGATCGAAACGACCATCGTCTCTTCGGTGATCAGATCTTCCAGGTCGATGTTGCCGAGTTCTTCGTTGCTGATCTGGGTACGGCGGGGCGAACCGAATCGCCGCTTCATCTCTTCCAGGTCTTCCTTGATGATGCCATAGACCCGTGCCTGGCTGCCCAGGATATCCAGGTAGTCGGTGATCTCTTCGAGCAATTGCTTGTGCTCGTCGGTCAACTTTTCCTGTTCCAAGTTGACCAATTGCCCCAGCCGCATCTTTAAGATTTCGTCGGTCTGGACACTGGTCAGGGTGTAGGTGTCCGACTCGCCGCGTTCGAGTTGGAATTGACGAAAGCCTTCGTCGCCGAGCGCCCGTTGCATCATCGATGCAGGACATTCGATGCCCATCAAACGTTGCTTGGCTTCCGGTTGCGTCCGGCTGGTGCGAATCGTTTTGATGATTTCGTCGATATTGGCCAATGCCAACAGCAGGCCTTCGACGGTGTGTTTTCGTCGCCGTGCCTTGGCCAGCAGGAATTGGGTTCGTCGCCGAATCACGGTGATGCGGTGGCGGATGAATTCCTGCAGCATCTCCTTGAGCGTCAATTCGCGCGGCTTGCCGTCGACAAGCGCCAAGAAGATCATCGAGATCGTGTCTTGCAGCGGCGAGAATTGATACAGCTGGTTCAGAATGACGTCGGGATCTTCGTTGCGTTTGAGTTCGATCACCAAACGCACGGGTTCCTTGAGGTCCGATTCGTCGCGGATTCCTGAGATGCCCTTGATGCGGTCGTTGTTGACCAATCCGGCGATCCGCTCGACGACCCGGTCACGATACTGTTGATAAGGAATCTCCGACACGATGATGCGGTGTCGGTTGCCTTTCATCTCCTCAATGCGACATTTGGCGCGAACGATGATCGTGCTGCGTCCGGTCTTGTAACCGCGACGGATCCCGGCGCGACCGCAAATGATTCCGCCGGTGGGGAAGTCCGGGCCGGGAACGATTTCGCACAGTTCGTCGATCGTGGTTTCCGGTTCGTCGATCAGTTTGATGACCGCGTCGCAGATTTCGGTCGGGTTGTGTGGCGGAATGCTGGTCGCCATCCCGACCGCGATCCCGCCGGACCCGTTGATCAACAGGTTCGGGTACTTGCTGGGCAAGACGGTCGGTTCGGTCCGCGCCTCGTCATAGGTCGGGATGAAATCGACCGTGTCCAGTTTCAGGTCATCCAGCATCGCCGCGGCGACGGCCGACAAGCGGGCTTCGGTGTACCGCATCGCCGCCGGAGGCAACCCGGCGATCGATCCGAAGTTCCCCTGTTTGTCGATCAGCAACGAACGCATGTTCCATTCTTGGGCCATGCGAACGAGCGTCGGATAGATCACCGATTCACCGTGGGGGTGATAGTTACCCGACGTGTCGCCAGAGATCTTGGCGCATTTGACCCGCTTGCTTCCCGGGCCGAGGTTCAGGTCATTCATGGCGACCAGAATCCGCCGTTGGCTGGGCTTGAGCCCGTCGCGGACGTCCGGCAGGGCACGGCTGACGATCACGCTCATCGCGTACGTCAGATAGCTCTCTCGCAATTCGTCTTCGATCGGCAGATCGATCATCCGCAGGGCGCCCTCGCCCCCGATATCACCACCGGTGCGACCGCCATTCTCGCCGTCACCCTGAGGCTCCGTCGCCCCCCCCGAACCGTTCTCTTCGTCTTGGCCGTTTTCGTCGTTTTCGTCTGCCACGTGGTGTCCTAGCGGAGAGGTAGAAAACCGCGGAAATCCCGGTAAATCACGGGTTCGCGCAAGCCAGAGAGTCTACCACTTGGACGCCTGATTCACAACGGTGGCAAGGCCGCCGCGCAGCGGCCGCCCCGTGCCCTCGCGTTTGACACAGAAGAAGTTTGCGTCAACGTCGCGAGCGGCCTGTCGATCTAAGCCCGCATGCGTGAGCAAGGGGCCACGCGGCGCCCCTCGCTCACGCGTCGGTCGTGACGATCGGGCTTACAGCTCGCGGATCGAGAGTCCACGGAACTGGACCGCGTCACCGTGACCGGCGAATCCGAAGTGTCCCTTCTTTCGGTCCTTGCCGGGATGGGCGCTGTCAGCCATGTAGTCGGTGATTTGCGACAGGTCCGTCTTCAAGATCACGGTGCCATTGAGTTCGACCGTGATGGTGCTGCCATCGACGGTAACCTCTTGAAAATTCCACTCGCCGACCGGACGCAAGAATCCTCGTGTCGCCGCCGCCATGCCATAGGCCGAACCGTGGTATTGGCGTTCGTCCAGCTTGGCATACTTAGGATGCGTGTTGTCGAGCACTTGCAACTCACACATCGCCTGGTAGGCCGGGTTGCCTTCCAGCGGTGCGCGAATCGCCAGTCCGTTGTTGCCGCCGGGCGGCAAGCGGAATTCGAGTCGTGCGACGAAGTTGGCGTACTCTTTTTCGGTCAACAAGTTTCCGCCCTTGCCTTTTTTGCAACCGATCGCTCCGTCGACGACTTCATAGTTGTCGGTCGCTCCGACCCAGCCGGTCAGATCGCTGCCGTTGAAAATCGATTCGAACTGATTGGCGTTTTTTGCCGCAAGCGTATTGTTGGCCTCTTGGGTGCTCAGTTCTCTGATTTTCAGGTTTCGCCAACGAATCTCACCGCCGTGCGTTTGCAATTCGATCGGACCGCTGACAAACAGCGGCGATTGGCGGTCCCAGAAATTTTCCATGATCGCATGGTCGACGACCATCTGATCGTTCAGCCAAACCGTCGTCCGCGCACCGATCTGCAGAACGCGAACCGAGTTCCACTGGCCGAACGGTTTGTCGGCATGGACCAACGGATCTTTGCCCGGGGCACCGGCGCTGTTATTCCAAAGCCCACCGCTTCCCTTGTCGGCACCAAGTTTGAACTTGGCGGTTTCGGTGGAGTCCCAGATTTGAACTTGCGGGGTTCCCTTCAAATAGATTCCGCTGTC
>NZ_JBFHKV010000740.1:0-4484 GCF_041595215.1 Stieleria sp.
CGTTTCGTCGTGTTTTGGTTCCATTCATCTTGCGTGTCGATCACCCACGCGTGATCGTTTGTTTCGACGGCAGCGGCTTGGTGCATGGCAACGCCGGTGAAAGAAAGCAGGGTCAGCAGCAGAAGTTTCATTCGGTGATTCATGGTGTTGATGATCGTGCGATTGCGTGAGCGTTGATTCGCGGCAGCTAATGTTTCGTTCAGTCGCGCAACGACGAAAAATTCTTGGGGTTCGGTTTGGGCGGAAGCGTGGCTTTCCAGGCGGCAAGTTTCTCGGTGAGCTGCGCGACCACGTCCGGGTGCGATTCTTTCATGTCTTGCTTTTCGTAGGGATCGGCGACGATGTCATACAACTCCACGTACGCGGATGCTTCGTCGCTGATGAGTTTCCAGTTTTGGTCGACGATGCAATAGTCGACCCAATGAAAGGAGTTGGCTTGGCCGGGTTTGCCGTTGCCCTTCATTTTCCAGAACAGCGGTTTGTTGCGACCATCGCTGACGTCACCCTGCAGCGTTTCGAGCTGACTGATTCCATCGGGCTGATACGATTCGGGCAACTCGGCGCCGCCGATTTCGCAAAACGTTGGCAACAGATCGACGGCCGAAATCATCGAACGTTGATCAATGTTGCCTGCGGCGATTTTGCCCGGCCAGCGTGCGATGAAGGGCACGTTGATGCCGCCTTCGAACAGCGACGCTTTGTAGCCCTTGCGTCCGGCGGTGATTCCCTTGGCCGCGGCGATCCCGAAGCCCGCACCGGTGGCGGTGTCGTAGCTGAGCGTCAGCGGCGTTCCCGGCCGGCTGCGGGCAGGCCCGTTGTCTGAACTGAAGATGACCAGCGTGTTGTCCACCAGGTCCAGCCGGTCAAGCGTCTCGAGAACCTCGCCGATGCGATCATCGGCGTGCGACAAGACTGCGGCGTAGATCTCATCATTTTCATCGAGCCCGCTGTTTCGAAATCGCCAACGGTACTTCGGCAGGACATGAAAAGGCGTGTGCGGTTCATGGATCCAAAGGTTGACGAAGAACGGTTTGCCGGCCTGGTGACTCTTTTGGATGAACTCGATCGCATGTTCGGCGTCTTCGTGCACCGGCATTTGCTCACCCGAACAATTGAACGCTCCGTAGGTGTCGTATCCGTATTCTCCCGGCGAAGGGGAATCGGGAATCATGTCGTTGGCCAAATGCCATTTGCCGAAATGCGCCGTGGCGTATCCGGCTCCCTGTAGCAATCGAGGAAGCGTGACAGTGTCGGTGTCCAGCCAATCGGGCATGTTACGTTTGGCATTACTGGGCACCCAGGCGAAATGCCCATCGATGTTGTAGCGGGCCGGGAAATGTCCCGTCATCACCGCCGTTCGACTGGGCGAGCACACGCCGCTGGCCACAGTAAAGCGATGGAAATCCGTTCCCTCACGCGCCAGCCGATCGATGTTGGGCGTTTTGACATAGGGATGCCCGTGGCAGCTCAGATCACCCCAACCCCAGTCGTCGGCAAAGATAAACACGATGTTGGGACGCGGTGAATCAGCGGCCGCGAAGGATGTCAACACGCACGCCAATGCGATCGCCGCTAAGCAAGAAGACTTCATGGATACGACTTGAATCTTTGTTGGGAGAATCGTTTTCAAATGAATTGTACTCGATGCCGGATCGTCGCCTTTCGCGGATCACCGCGTCGGGCATGCTGTGGATGCCAATGGGTCTGGCAGCGTTGCACCGAACCCATGGCAACGACGGAAAAAAGAGACACCACCAGAACGGTCGTGACCGAACGCATGATGCAGACACTCAAACGCGTGATGCAGGCGGAGCAACCCTGGACGGGCAAGACGCGGAGCATGGGGTGGGGCCGGTGCCGGAGGGGACAATGAGGGTTGAGGGGACCCTCGTATCGGGAGTGCAACACAACATCTTTCAATTGTGGGGAAAGTCAATCAAAAGCTGCGTCGAGCGGCGAACGATTTGCGACACGGGCAGGCCGCTGGTCGTTCGGTGGTGTATGTGCTGCCGGTCCCCTCGATCCAGGTGCGGTCGCGAGTGCTACGGTGGCGAGCTGGAAACTGGCGCGACGAACACGCTTATTGCGCACGCAATTCTTGGAACGCGGTGTTTTCCGCTCGATCGGTCACCGGTTGGACACTCCAGATGATCCAGCGGAATTTTCCCAGGGACTGCCCCGGCTTGGATCGCAACTCAACGGCATTGAACACGTCCTGCGCTGCTCGACGGGTATCGATCGAGGTCAGGGGCGTGAACTTGGATCGGTCCGAAAGATCCCAACCGGGGTCGGTTGACGAATCGCTTCCGTAGAGCGTCAGCTTCTGTGGGCCGCGAACCCCATTGAGGTTCGTCGACCAGCTGGTGATTGATGAGATGTTTTTTGATTCACCCAGGTCCAAGCGATAGGCTCCGGTGGTCACGCCGTTGGCGAAAACCGGGCCGTAGCTTTGTTGCAGTTTGCCGTCGATCAGCGTTGCCGGCGGTGCATTGCGGGGCGATGGCTTGGCGTCGACCTTGCCCGATGGTCTTCCTGTCGGCGCGAGCGCCAAAAAGTCGTCGGCAGTCCCTGCGGATTCCATCACGATGCGGGGTGCGTTTTGAAGCGACAGTACCACAGGCTGCTGGTTTCGAATGACTTTCACCGTCAATGCTGCGTCGCCGACTTGCTGGTAGGCCGAGAGTAAATCGGAGACCTGCTTGACCGGCGTGGCGTTGATGCCTTGGATCAAGTCTCCCTCGGTTAGTCCCGCCTTGGCGGCGTCGCTATCGGAATTGATTTCTTTGATCGCGACACCGCCCTCTTCTTGAGACACTCCATAAGCTGAAAACTCGGAACCGGTCAGGTCGCTCACGCGAGCCCCCAACCAGAACGACGGCTGCGATGTGGCGACGCGACCGCGGTCCGATCGGGGCGTTGCCGTTTCACCTTTGACCTCCAAGGCCGGGATCTCGGGCGTTTCGGCGATCTGTTTCAGCGAAGGTTTCTTGACGCCGAACTGATCCATCGCAAAGTTTTCAAAGCCGATGTCGAAGGCTGGCGAATCGGGCTGGACACGGAAATCACCGCTGGCCGGATCGATGAACTGGGGATCGGCGACGATGGAATGGCGGTCCCAACCAAATTCGGCGTAACGATCTTTCATCGCCGGATCGTGCCCGAAATAGAGGTTGCGATCGACCCGTTTTCCCTTGGCGGTCGGCGTCGGGGCACGGACACCTTGTGGTGCGGCCATGAAGATGTTGCTGAACACTTCGTCGCCGCTGTTGTTGTACCAAACGTGCGGGTGCAGACCGTTGTTGACGGTGATGTTGTTCCAGGCTCGACGGCGAAAGCCTTCACGAAACTTCAAGCCGCCCGAAAGCATCAGGTTGTTGTAAATGTCGTAGTTGGAGGATCCGTCATCCAGGTCGATGTCCCAACCATGATCACAGCGCCAGCGGCTGTTGCGAATCACGGTCGTCTCGACGGCGTCCAAGAACGGGAACTGCGGTTCCTGGTCGATGATTTTTTGACTGGCGTTCCGGTCACTGCTCCAAAAACGGTCGCGTCCCCAGGAGTTGAACGAGCCGTGGTCGTGGGTTTCTTGCACGGTGTCGAAGACATCGCAGCGTTCGATCAGGTGGCCGCCCCAGGCACCGTCGCCGATGTTGATGCCCGCGCGGGCACAATCATAGATCGAGCAATCGCGAACGGTGATGCCTTGTGCCATCGTGATTTGTACTCCGGCTGGCTGGCGTTCGACTCGGCCGATCCCATGAATCAAGCAGTCTTCGACGACGCAGTCGGCCGGGTACTGGTTCGACTTCGGGCCCGGAGTACGATCGACCTTGCTCAGATCGTTCTTTTGACGGTATTCGAATAGCGGATCGCGAACGGCGTCGGGGTCACCCACAAAACAAACACCGCTGGCGCCACAATCGTGGATGTGGCAACCTTTGACAACCACGCGCCGGTTGTACTTGCTGACGAAGACCGCATTGCCGCCGACCTGGTCAAACTCAGTATCCAAAATCTGGACGTCTTCGGTGCCGGAGAGCAACACGGCGCCGCCGCGATAGATCGTCCAATCCGATCGCAACAGCGGTTCTTTCGTTTCCATGAAGGTCCGCGCGGCATGCCGGACGACGAATCCTTGGAGGGTCATGAACCGCACGGGGGCGTCGGCGGAGCCGTTGAATTCGATCAGGTGTCGCAGTCGCACCACTTCGATCGTCGCTCGGCTCAGGTCGACGCCAGGGGGCGGAATGAAGTACAAGCGGTTCGCGCCGGCGTCGTGATACCATTCGCCGGGCGCGTCCAATTCTTCGAAGATGTTCTCGACCATGCGAAAGTCGTTGTGCATGCCCATTTGGCGATTGTTCTGCCAGCCGCCTTCATAGGTCACTTCGCCATCGGAATCCTTGCCGGTGATTCGGTAGTGGTATCCTCCCCAGCGGGCCCGATGCATGGCGTGTATGAATCCGCCGGTGGGATCGGCCCAA
>NZ_JBFHKV010000741.1:0-4479 GCF_041595215.1 Stieleria sp.
AATGTGTTTGGGAAGTGCGGTGTCCAAGAGTTCCGGTCTCGGTCGGAGAAAAGACGATCCTGCGTCACATCGTATGACAGTGGCAAACCTTCAGTCGTGGCGGATCATCCAGCGGGCGAGGCGTCCGGGGGGCAGGCCAGGGCAAAGGTAGCGATTTGGCGGGACCACGTCTGGATGGGAATCGCGTCCAGGCTGCTGTGCGACCGCCTGTGCCGCCAAGCGACCGCTGATCACGGCGCCTTCCATCGTGGCCGGCCAACCCGTTTGCGTCCAATCCCCCGCCAGAGCGAGCCAGGGCAGTTGCGTGGTCGCAGCCGGACGGATCGCATCGACATCCGGACGCAACGAAAACACGCTGTTTGGGTCGGTGACCAAGCGGTGACGCAACAGGCTTGCGTTTCTGGCGGCCGGAAAGGCGTGTCGAAGTTCGGCCAAAACGGTGTCGATCAGTTCCTGTTTGGACCCCGAAATCGATTCCTTGGACGCGCTGATCACCACCTGATAGTAATATTGCGACGGCTCATCGGTGGATGTCGCGGCCGGCGGGTGATGCGAATCAAACGGGTCACGGAACAGCCACTGTGCGGTCGTGCCCACCATCACTGCATGATCCAATGCCGTGATGGGCGAATCAAACCAGAGATGCAGCCCCGTGATGGGAGACGACGGGATTTGCGAAATCGCGTCCACGTCCGGCAACCGACTTCGATCCGCGTCAGGCCATCGGTCGAACAGTTTGTCGATTCGGTGCCAAGGGACGGCGCAGATCACGGCGTCGGCATCCAAGCCGCCTGATGCGGTGATCACACGTGCTTCGGGGGTGATTTGTTCCACGGTGTGCCCGGTCCGAATCTCCACGCCTCGACCGGTCAACACTGCCGAGAGCTGACGCCCAAACAACTCGGCCAGCGGCAGAGTGGGAACCAGCACATCGCTGGCACCGCGGGCGATCGCGAATCCGTCGATCAGCACCTTGCGGGCGGCAGCCATCGAGACGTGTCCGGTCGTTTCTCCCAAGGCGCTGACCAGGATCACGTCCCAGAACTCCCGCACGCTGTCGTCGCTTTGACCCGCGTGGGCCAGCCATTGCCGGGCGCGGCAGTCCCCCAACGCTCGCGGCGGCGTCCGCATCAGTTTCCACAGCCCGCAAAGAATCTCGCGTTTCTGCCGGGCGGCGAGGTAACGCTGCGCACCAATGGTCCCCAACAAGTGCAACGGCGGCGGCAGCCAACGGTTCGGTGCGAATCGACTCGGCGGATGATCGGGGTGCAAGAACGTCAGCGAACGGTAGCGTCGGAAGTATTGTTGCAAACCACATCGATCCAGCATCTCGATCAAGTTGGTGCAGCAACCCATCGCGGCATGCTGGCAATAATCGACTGCCGTTTCCGTCTCGGGATCGACGTAGGATCCGGCGCGGCCGCCGGGGATCCGTTTGGATTCCAGCAGCGTGACTTGATCGTCGGGATGAACCCGCGAGAGTGTCTCGGCGGCGGCCATCCCGGCCAACCCGCCGCCGACGATCACGACACGCTGTCCGGTCACGCGCCGGCCTCGGTGACTTCGATCGGTGGCACGGGCAGACGATGAAAAATCGGCTTGAGGAAGTGCTGGGAAACGAGGCCGAGTTTCGTCGCAGTGCTCAGTTCGACCCGCCGCGTCGCGACCGCGCGTGGGTTTTCCGCGATGCGATCGAGCAGTCGACGGTAGGTCCGCCACATCATCGAAAACATCGGGCGGCCGTCGGGGCCGAGTGAATCCCAAACCTGCCAGCCGCTGACATAAAGTGTTTTGGCGCGACGGATTTCGTCTTCGATCAGACAAACCAAGCGGTCGTCCGGACGCGGTTCCAGCAGATCATCTTCGCACAATCCGTGTTGGGCAAAGTGCTGGCGGGGCAAGTAAATCCGTCCCCGCTGGGCGTCTTCGGAAATGTCGCGCAGGATGTTGGTCAGTTGAAACGCCAGTCCACAGTCGACGGCCGCACGCATGGGCAACGGGGCGTCGAATTCCCAGATGTGCAGACACGCCAACCCGACGGCCGATGCGACCAGGTAACAATAATGTTCCAGCTGTTCGTAGGTGTCGAAACGCGTTTTCTGTTGGTCGGCCAGGACGCCGTCGACGATTTCCAACAGGTAGCGAGTAGGGATTTCAAACCGTCGCGTCGTGTCGCGCAGCGCCGGCATGATTTCTTTGGCATGACGAAACAGATCGATCGGCCAGTCCGACGTGTCGTCGGCCAATCCCGGAGACAGCGGCACATGGTCCACCGGGGTGTCGCTGATCAGGTTCAGTGCCGTGGTTTGTCGCCACCAATCCAGCCAGCGGGTTCGCAGCGCCGCCGGTTCGTCGCAATCGCCGATGTCATCGGTGATCCGGGCGAAGGCGTAGAGCGCGCACATGGCGTTGCGTTTTTCGCGTGGCAGCAGCCAAAACGAGCGATAAAAGTTGCTGCCGCTGCGGCGCGAAATGCGTCGCACCCGTCGGTAGCTGTCGGTCGTGATGGAAGCGGATCGCATGATTACAGTTTGCCGAACAATGCACGCCCGACGAGCAGTCCTTGTTTGATTTTCCCAACTTTGGGCCGGACACGCAGGACATCGAAGTCGATGGCTCGAATCGCGTCGAGCGTCGCCAGACCGCCGTGGGCGAACAGTTTGATGTCGCTGCGCAGCCAAGCGGGGACATGATCGACCAGAGGCAATCCGCGATGGAAATAATTCTCGGCTTGGTCGCACAGAAAAGCGAGCAATTCACGCAGGGCTGGGGGCGTGGACGGTTCGGCGAGCATCGACACGCTGACGCCAAACCGCTCGCGGACGTCGGCGGGCATGTAAATCCGGCCGATCGCGTGATCTCGCGAAATGTCTTGCCAAAAATTGGCCAGCTGCAGTCCGGTGCAGATTTCGTCCGACAGGGCAGCCGTTGTCGGGTCGAGGGAATCGGCCAATTGCAGCACCAGACGTCCGACCGGATTGGCCGAACGCGAACAATAATCGATCAGTTGGGGCGTCGATTCGTATAGTTTGATCTGTTGGTCTTGCCGAAACGCCGACAACAGATCATCAAAGGGGCGTTTGTCCAGGCGATAGGTTGCGACGGTGTCGGCCAAGGCGGGGAAGAGTCCCTCTGTCGGGGTCTGGCTGTTCGTCGGGGCCTGGCTGTCCGCTGGAGGCTGGCCGGCAAACAACCGGTCGATCTGGTGTTGCAAGCGGTCCAGGCCAGCCAGGGCGGTGCGGTCGTCGGCCGATTCGTCCGCGACATCGTCGGCGGTACGACAAAACGCGTAAATGTTGTAAAACGGTTGTCGCATTCGCCGCGGCAGTAAAATAGAAGCGACGAGGAAGTTTTCGTAGTGGGACGTGGCGAGCTGACGGCAATACCGCTGGCTTTTTTTTAACTCGATCGGCGGCGTGGTTCCGGACGACATTCAGGATTGATTCAATGAAAATTGTGCTGGCCGCCCCCCGGGGATTTTGTGCGGGGGTCAACATGGCTGTCGACTCGTTGGATTTGACGCTCCAACATTTTGGCGCTCCGGTCTACGTGTACCACGAGATCGTACACAATCAGTTCGTGGTCGACACGTTCAAGCAAAAAGGGGCGGTGTTTGTCGATTCGGTCGAGGAGGTGCCCGAGGGAAGCGTGCTGATGTTTTCCGCACACGGCGTGTCGCCGGCAATCCGCGCCGCCGCCGCCGCTCGCAACCTGACCGCACTGGACGCCACCTGTCCGCTGGTCACCAAGGTTCACTTGGAAGCGATCAAGTACGCCAAGCTGGGCTACACGATCGTCTTGATCGGGCACCAAGGGCACGATGAAGTGATCGGGACGATGGGCGAGGCGCCCGAAGCGATCGTGTTGGTCGAAGATGAACAGGATGTGCAGACGTTGGAGGTCGCCGACGAATCAAAGATCGCCCTGTTGACGCAAACCACGCTCAGCGTCGATGACGCCAACCGAATCATCACCAAGCTGCGGGAGCGGTTTCCGATGATCCAAAGTCCGCCCAAAGGCGACATCTGTTACGCCACCCAGAATCGACAAGATGCCGTCAAAATACTGTCTGAAGACGCCGACGTCGTCGTCGTGCTCGGTAGCCAAAACAGCAGCAACAGCGCCCGCTTGCGGGAGTTGGCTGCCGACCGCGGAAAGCGCGCGTTCCTCGTCGACGGGCCGGGCGATTTGAAACGGGACGATTTCCGTGACGCCGACACGGTGCTGATCACCGCCGGGGCCAGTGCGCCCGAATCGGTGGTGCAAGAGACCATTGATTGGCTCCGGCAAGAATTCGACGCCAGCGTGGAAACGGCGACCGTGCGGGAAGAATCGGTGGAGTTTCCGTTGCCGAAACCGTTGCGGGCGATCTCGGCTGCGAAGTGACGTCGCGGTGGGATGGCAAAACGATGGGGGCAAAACGATGGGGGCAAAACGATGGGGGCACAACGATGGGGGCAAAACGATGGGGGCAAAACG
>NZ_JBFHKV010000742.1:0-4474 GCF_041595215.1 Stieleria sp.
ATCCACCGGTCGGATCACGTGGATTCCCCAACCCGGCCAACTCGGCAGCTACGTCGTCGACGTCCGAGCGAGCGACGGATTGGCGGAAACGAAACACAATCTGGTGATCGAATCAGTCGCGACACCTCGTTTGCCCGAGGTTCGGATTGTCACCACGCCCAGTTTCCCCGCATTGCCGGGACAAACGATCCGAGTCGATGTGATCGCCGACGGCGTGGCGCCGATCGAGTCCTTGTCACTGACCTACGACGGCGGCGAAGTCACGCTGAACGAACAAGGTCGTGCAGAAATCATCGCCGGCTCCCCCGGCAAAACGTCTCTGGTTGCCATCGCGACGGACGTCGACGGCTTTTTCGCGACCGTCACTGAAACGGTGCGAGTCCGTACGGCCACCGACAAGGAGGCTCCCCAAGTCGCGTTGTCGCTTGATGGTTCCCAACGCATCACCGAGCCGACCGAATTGATCGCCGCCATCAACGACGTCAACCTGGACCAATGGTCGCTGGAAATCGCCGCTCACGGATCGGACGATTTGGAAACTCTGGCAAGTGGTCAATCGACCGGCGAAGATCTGGCGCTGGCGACACTCGACCCGGCATCGCTGGCCAACGGTTTCTACACGATTCGCTTAACCGCCAGTGACATCAGCGGACGCAGTTCAAAGACCTCCGTGGACGTGGAGGTCAACTCGGACTCCAAAACCGATGCCTTCACGAGAACGGACGTTGACGCGGAAATCACGTTCGGCGACCAGACCTTTCAGATCGCGCGTCAATACGATTCGCTCCGCAAGTCCTGGCGTTTCACGTTCCGAAACGTTGCCCTGCAAACTTTCAGCGAATTGGCGGACGCGTCGTCGGCAGTCGTCCATCCGGCTCTATCCGGCGGCGATCGCGTCTATTTGAGTCTTCCTGACGGACGACGCGTCGGGTTCACGTTTGAACCACAACGCGTTCAGCTCTTTCCTTCCGACGACTCCCTGGTCTTCTACAAACTGCATTGGACCGCCGATGCCGGAGTCGACTACGAATTGCGATCCATCGATCGTTTATTGGTCCGTGGCGGAGAGCGTTATTTCGACCAGGCCACCGGCCAGCCCTATCATCCCGCCAATTTTATTTCAGTCGATGACGCCTATGAACTCGTGCATCCCGATGGCCGGGTCGACCGGATCGACGCAGCGGGCAGGATCACGCGGCAGCAATGGCCCGGCGGCGAAATCGTGCAGATCAGCGACAGCGGCATTTTGCTTCCTTCGGGCGAGTTTCTTGCGATCGTTCACAACGCCCAGGGCCAGATCGCATCGCTCCGCACGCCGACGATGGATCTGCACTACCGCTACGACGACGCCGGCCGACTCGTCGAAGTCGCCTCCGTGTCCGACGTCGCGCAGTCGCTGCACCGCTATGGCTATGAATCCGAAACCGGCGAAACACTTTCGGTCGCGGTCAGTGTCGACGGGAACCATCGCGCCTACCCCGCCGACCAACCGCTGACGGCGGATCTTGGACGTGCCGCTGATTTTTCCGCATCGCCCATCATTGGCGAACTCGACGCCGGCCAGACCGATCAGTACGCCTTCACGATCGACGACGCCCAGTTGCGCAGCACCGATCAGCACGTCGTGTGGGTGCGCGCGATCATCGAACGATATCGCAGTCCGTTCATCGCCGACACACCAAGAATCGCCGGACTCGATCCGATCGCCCGCAGCGTCGATGGCGATCGGACGGTCGCGTTGTTTTCGATCCAGCGTGCCGATCAATACTTGCTGAGCGTCGCTGGGGCATCGGCCGATGACGCGGGACGCTACCGGTTGCATTTGGATGTGGTAGGCGACATCAATCGCGACGGCGTCGTCGATGGACTCGATAGTATGGCACTGGCGAATTCCATGGGAAGTTTCATCGGCGACCGAACCTACGACCCGGCCGCGGATTTCAATGCCGACGGCGCGATCACCATCGCCGACTCACAACTGCTCGCTGCGAATTTCGGGTTTACGTCCGACTTTGCCGCACTTGCGTGGGACGATCGCTTTGTCACCGTCGCCGACTTTCCAACCATCACGCCGCCACCGGGCGCCCCTTCACAACCACCGATCGATCCGCCCGTGGATCCCTCCACCGGCGACGACACCCGGATCACGCCCACCCCCGAACTGCCGCCTTCGGTCGATCCCCCGACCTTCACACCGACTTCGCTGGCGCCGACGGCCGGGGCGACGTTTGACATTCGCAACGGATGGTTTGATGCCGACGGCGAAGCCTGGACGACGACCGGAAATGTCGATTTTGACAACGGCGCAGCGGAACTGTCGGAATCCCCCACCGAACGAACGTCACTTCGCCAAGCGTTTTACGTGCCCGACGGCGCCTCGATCCTGCGGCTGACGATTTCAAACCTGAGCCTTACCGCGGACCCCGACCGCGCCCCCGATGCGTTGGAAATCGCGTTGCTCGACGCCAATACGTTCACCCCCCTGGTCGGCGTGATCCCACTGGGCCAGACCGATGCTTCACTCAATTTTGCCACCGACGGGACCTACCGCAGCGGAGCGGGCGTCACCGTCGGCGACACCCGATCCTCTGATCCATCACAAGACCTGCGCGGCGTGTTCACCGACGGCACAATGCTGGTGCAGATCGACGTCAGTGCGGTCCCGGCGGGAACCCTGGCCGTGTTGTCGATCGATCTAATCGGGTTTGCCCAGCCAAACAGTCACGCACGAATCGACGACGTGTTCCTGGTGTCCGAGGGGCTGCGCGCGCCAATCGCGCGAACCGACTTGGCCGCGACCGAAGAAGACGTGCCGGTCAACCTGGACGTGCTGGCCAACGATTCCGATCACGAATCGCCGTTGGTTCCCGCGTCGTTGACCCTCGTGACGCCGCCTGAGCACGGACAGGTGTTCGTCAGCCCGCAATCGGGCATCGTCACCTATTCGCCGGATCCCGATTACTCCGGCAACGACTCCTTCACCTACACCGTCAAGGACGTCGATGGCTACGTTTCTAACGAAGCCTTCGTCAGCATCAACGTGACGCCCATCACCGACACGCCGTCGTTGGTCGTCCACACCGCCAGGGGCGATCAAGACCAGCCGCTGCCGTTGCAGATCGATGCGATGGCAACCGATGCCGACGACAGTGAACGCCTCACGGTCACGATCGCGTCCTTGCCACAGGGCGCAACGCTCAATCAGGGCGTCCGCATCGCCGATGGGCAGTATCGCTTAGCTCTCGAAGACCTGGACGGGCTGCAGTTGATGCCTTCGGCCGGTTGGAGCGGGCAAGCGATGCTGGACGTCACCGTCACAGCTACTGACCCATCCGCCGATCCCGTCTCCGCCGAAGAACAACTGCGGGTGGACGTTGGCAGCGTGTTCGTCAACCCGATGTCGATCAGCGGGTTCGACGTCAACGCCGGCGAAATCCAACGGTCGCAATTACACACCCTGACGGTAACCTTCAACCAGCACGCTTGGATCGCCGACGCTTCGGCAGACATTTTTGTTTCCAATATCGAAGGCGACGAAATCAGGATCCCGAGTGAGAAGTTTTCGTACGATCCAGACACGTTCACGCTGACGATCGACGTCAACGGATTGATCCAACAAGACGATCAATATTACCTGATGCTCCGCAACGCAGGCATCGCCAGCAACGCAAACCGCTTGCAAACGATGGCTAGCGGACCGGAGTTCGGCAGCGAGTTCTTGCCGCTTCCGTTCCACAGACTGCTTGGTGACGTCAACGGTAACAACGAAGTCGACACCGACGATTGGCGAGACATTCGCATCAGCCTGAATTCCAACGCCGAATCCCCACGCTATGCACGTCATCGCGACCTGACCGGTGAAGGGATGATTGATCGGCACGATTTCGTCGTCTGGCGCAATCGACTCGGGTCCACGACCGATCAAGACCCGCCGCAGATCCTGGCCGGCGTCACGCTTGGGAACAACCGATTGCCGCTGGTCAACGCCTTTCGTACCGATGCAGAATTGTCGCTCGTCGTCGATGACGTCAGCGAAGTGGCTTCGTTGACCGTTTCCGTGGATGGTTCCCCAACGATCGAACTCGTCGATCGATTGTCCTCCGAAGACGCACTGCAGTTGCCATTGACGGAGTTGTATTCGATCGCCGGCCAAACGCTTGCACCGGACGATCAGACGCTGACCTTCGTGGCGGTCGACCGGTACGGCAACGCGTCGAAACCGGTCGATGTCGAATTCGTAATCGATGAATCCGCACCGGCGATCCCCTCCACCCCCGCGTTGTTGGACGCCGATGGCAACGTCACGTCAACGCTGACCGTTGCGGATCCGCGTGTCGTCATCCGTTCGATCGGCGAGACCGGTAGTATCGTTCGGTTGTACCGCGACGGTCGTGAAGTCGGATTGGGCATCGCACAAAGCCCGGTCGACTTCCCGCTGAACCTGGGTTCGCTCGGCGACGGAACGTTCTCGTTC
>NZ_JBFHKV010000743.1:0-4459 GCF_041595215.1 Stieleria sp.
GTCCTCGCGCTGACCAGCGGCGGGCTCAATGAGGTCGACGCCAACCCCGTGCTCGCACTGGCGACCGAACAATCGATGGCACTTCGCGAAACGATGTTGCCCGAACTCGAAGAACTCGCCAAAGAACACGAAGACCCCGAGATCGAGAAGTTACTCGAAGAGCTGCGTGAAAAAGTCGACGAGATGGAATCCGAATCGATCGACGAAAACGACCTGATGGCGTCGCTGTCGGAAATGGAGCAAGCACTCGCCGAAGCACGCGAAGCGATGCAATTAGAAATGACCGATGCCACCATGCAAGCGCTCGCCGCCGCCATCAAACCCTCCGACCAACTGCAACAAGCCGCCAAGGCCTTGGAGTCTGAAGACTACGAAAAGGCCAGCGAAGAACTGGAATCAGTCGACCCGTCCAAAATCGGTGATAAACAACGCCGCGCCGTCGCCGACAACCTGAAGAAAATGGTGGCCAAACTCAGCCAAGGAAAGAACGGCCAACTCAGTGAGTCGATCTCGCAACTCGCCGAAGGCCTGAGCAACAAGAACATGAAAGAATGCAAGGCCTGCCTGTCCAAGTTGGCCAGCGAGTGCAAAAAACAGGGCCAGTGCAAAAAGATCGGCCAGTGCATGTCCTGCCAACTCAATCGCCTCTCCGAATGCAAAGGGCAGTGCCGCGGCCAATGCCAATCCAACATCGCCAAAAAGTCGAATAGCCCCAGCACCAAAGCCGGCATCGCCTCCAGCGGCCAGCCGCTCGGTGACAAGGCGACCAATCTCAACAGCACCCGCAACGAAGAGCAGCTGACCGGCGTTCAAGGCGAAGGTCCCAGCGAAACCGAAATCACGCAGGCCCCCGAGGGCGAACAAGACGCGGTACGCGCCTACGCCGGCAAGTACAACGACTTCCGCCGCCAAGCCGAAGCCGTGCTCGACTCCGAACCGCTGCCCATGGGCGTTCGTGAAACCGTGCGAACCTACTTCGAAGCGATTCGCCCCAGCAGCGAAGAAGCCGCCGCAACGGCCGAACCGGCTGATGTCAATCGATGATCAGCCGTTTGGCGCGAGCCGACGGGCCCCATCCCAAACAGACGACGCTTCGCGTTGGGGTATTGAACGGAAGCCCGCCTGCGTTAGCAGGGGCCACACACCAACGCTGTTCGCTACGGACGCTTGCGTGGCATCCCCACGCGGATCGTCCTGCCGAACTCGCTCACCGATAACACGCGGCCAAAGTCGACGAGCTCAGCCAGCTCGCCCGGGCTGCGTGTGTCCTGAATGACCCACTCGGTCATCATCGGGCCTTTCGCTTGAGACTCGTGGTCAGGGTTGCCGGCCTTTGCCAGGAACGTCTCCCGCACCTTCCCGAGATCGGGGTTCGGCCCGTGCATCACGATGACTCGAATCTCAGACGCATTCGGTTGACCGGCGTTTCCTTGACGCATCCTCCTGGATCCCGGGTGATTGAATCCCGGGTTTTCAAATCCCGCAGTCGCCCAATCCGGGCGTTGCATCTTGGCCATCGTATCTTCATGCCGGCGCGCCATCTCCGCGTCTCGACGGGAGTTGACCGCTCCGCCGATCATCAACAGCAACAGCAGGGTGGACATTTCCAACAGATAGCCGGCCGCAATCACGCGAACGATGCCGATCAGTTTCCACAAGTAGATGACCAGGGCGATGACACCGACCGCGACGGCCAGCGCTCCGGCCATGGCACCCAAACTAGACGGATCGAAGCCCGAAAAGTCTAAGTTCTCATTTCGGCTACTTCGCCGCGCGATCCGTAATCCGGCTTTCGCACCGACCGCCAGGATCAACAACAAGACTCCACCAGCCCCAAGACCGGCCATTTGACCGCCGACCGCTTTGGACACGCTTTCGACAAGATGCAATCGCGGCAGAAACATTGCTCCGACGATCACCAATCCCACAGGCAATTGGACGGCGCAAACCAACAACAGCGGCGGATAGAGGATCGATGAGGCCAAAGCGACAACGTTCAAGAGAATGATCGCCGTTACCAGCTGATGATTGCCAATCCACGCCAACAGCTTCGTTGCGGAGTTCGCCCCCGATGTCGTCCTGGGCGAGTGGGACGCAAAGCTTCCGCCGCTCGGTGTCGCGGACGGCGGCAAGTCCAGTTGCCGCAAATCGAACGGGTCGGGGGCGACGGGCGTTGGGGGAAGCGACGAAACGGCCGGCGCGGCACTCGGCTGCGGCGCGGGCATCCGAACCGGCGACGGACTTGGTGACCGGGCGGGCAGCCGCACCTGCGTCCTGCACTGGGGACAGGCCGTCACCGCAGGCTTAGCCAGCAGCTTGACAGACATCTTCGTCCGGCAATGGGGGCACGACACGATCGTTGATTCGGAAGCCGCAGCACTGGACGCCGCTGGACTGGGAGCTGTCGGCTTCGTGGACCGTGATGGCGTGGGCCGTGGTGGCGCGGATCGTGGTGGCGCAGCGGTGCGAGTTCCCGCCGCGGGCCTGGTCGATGCGGGGACGACCGACCGTGCCTGGCACTTGGGGCATTGCACCTGTTTTCCAGCCGCTGAGGAATCAACGGCCAGCGTTTGCGCGCACGTGCCGCACGGAAAATTGATTCGACCAGCCACATCCGACCCCGCAACGAGAAACAAGACGGTCAACGAACGTTTTGAGAAGACACAGTAAAGAGTCTATCGCCTTGGACAGTCGTCGGCCCAACAAGTTCCGTCAAATCGGCGGGACGAGCGTCTCGTGTGCCGTCCACTGTTTAAATGTTCCAGTTCACTCGCCTGTCGATCAGGATCAACCGGTCACCAACGCCCACCCCACACCGAAGGCACCGGAGTCGTTCGGGCTACCGTGCCAAATCGATCGCTGCGCAGACGCCGAGGCGCCGACCAGTTGCGTGTCGCTCCGATTGCCGCCGATGGCGGAGGCGATTTCGCTGGCGGCGGTCAAGACCTTTTCGACAGCGGGAGACAGGTTGCCGCCGTAGATCGCAAACCCATCGACCCGGATGCCACGTGGGTGAAACACGTCGAAATGGGGCGAAAAGCCTGCGCACCAGGGTGAGCAGGAGCTGGTTTCGAGCACGACGTTGATATTAAACGCACCGCGATCGAATCGGGCTTGCCCCGGTGACCCGGTCGGCTCCTGATCGGTCGACTGCTGATCGGTCGACTGCTGATCGGTCGACTGCTGGGGCGGCATGATCGCCGCGTGCGTGAAAGTCGCGAGCCCCTCGGTACCGGAGGCCGACACACAGATGCAATGCTGTCCGACCGACTCGCTACGCAGCAGCTCCAATTCCCAGTTTTCATCAAGTGGAACATTTCCGAGCGATGCATCCAGCGCCGCGACTTCCACCCCGGTCAAGCGAGACAGCGCATCGATCAGGTTCAGCCCGGCGGTGGAACCGACCAGACCACATCCATAAAGCAGGAAGTCACCATCGGCGGCCAGCGAGGCACCGATGGCCCGCAGCGACGAGGCATGGTCGAGTGCCAGATCGGCGCGATCAATCGCTTGATCCCCGAGTTGCAAGAGCCCGTCCCAGCCATCGGAAATGAGATACACGACATCCAAGTTGGCTTCGCCGGTGAGCGTTTCGGCCATCTGCTGAATCCCATTTCGTTTCGGGTCCAGGTAGATGATCTCCAAGGGTTGGCCGTTGCGGACCAGGTCCTGGACCCGCGACTCGTGCTGTTGGACCGTTACGTCGACAAAGGCGTATTGACGCGGATGCAGCCCCGGCACTTCACTCGAACCGCTGTCCATGCGGCCATACCAGGACACCGTGCGAGGTTTCCGTTTTGGCCCTTGGCCCGATGGCGACGCGCTGGCATCGTGGGGATCATGGGCTCCATCCATGGCGATGAAGTCCGACACATCGGCATCAATCAAGACTCGTTCTTCGAGCGGTTCTGAGTAGCGACGGCGATGGGGAACAGACGTGCGTTGGGTGGGATTCATAGTGATAGCCGGCTCCGCTACCGAAGACGCGCCGGGCGTCCACGGAAGTTGAAGATTGGGGGAGGGTGAATCGCAAGTCACGTTGCACCACAGACGCGCACCAGACGCACGACACGTGACCTTCGTCATCACAGATAACGGCTGAGGGCAAACCCGCTCCGAAGTGAAACACGAGGGTTTTCCCTCGGTCGTTGCCAATCACTGCCGATCAGGCGAACGCTAACGCCTGTATCGCGCGTAGCGATTGAAGAACCGCGACGGGATGGCAGAAAAATGGCGGGCAGAAAAATCGCCGTGCCGGCAGCGAGCGGCGACAAAAGAAAAGTACCCGGGACCGGACTCGAACCGGTACAGCCTAAAGCGGCCGGGGGATTTTAAATCCCCTGTGTCTGCCAATTCCACCACCCGGGCGGCAGCGTGGCGGAAAGTTTAACCGCCGGCCGACGGGTTTGACCAGGGATGACCGTGGAATCACGCCATTTGTTTCCACTGGCGGTTTCCA
>NZ_JBFHKV010000744.1:0-4452 GCF_041595215.1 Stieleria sp.
GACTACGTCACCGCGGCCGAAAAGCTGCCGGCGTGTGCGTCGTATTTCATGCTGAATCTGAGTTGTCCCAACACCTCCGATGGGCGATCATTTTTGGACACCCCGGGACACCTCCGCGAGTTACTTGAGCGGCTGGCATCGATATCCATCGACGTCCCTCTGTTTCTGAAACTCTCCCCGGACTGGGACGATGCAGCAATCGATCGGATCTTGCAGACCATTGATGGCTTCGAATCGGTTGCCGGGTTCATGTTCAATTTGTCGTCGCGGCGGAGGTCGGGTTTGTCGACGCCGCGCGAGATTTGGAACGATTGGCCCGGCGCGATATCGGGCAAGCCGACAAGGGAATGGATGGACGGGCGGATCGTCAGTCTGTACCGGAAAATGGATCGCCGGCGTTATCGGATCATCGCCGCGGGCGGAGTGGCGACCGCCGAGGATGCCTATCGCAAGCTCCGCGCGGGCGCCTCGCTGGTTCAGTTGTTGACTGCGCTGGTGTATGAAGGTCCGGGAGTGGTCCGCCGGATCAATGGTAGGCTGCTGAAATTAATGGAGCGGGACGGCGTCTCGCACGTCGCGGACATCGTGGGCACGGATGCCGATCCATCGTAGCGCATGCCGTGGCGTGCGCTTCCAGCTTGCGATCCGGGCCGAAGGCCCGTGGCTATGTAGGGGATGCTGTGCCCGCCATGGTTTGAGCACCGCGGTACCGACTCACTTCAGCCGAATCCAACGCAGTCCGTTAAACATCTCGACGTCGTGCGGCTTGACGCGGAGCAGCCAACGACCGTCGCGAAAGACAACGGTCGATCGCGTGCGGCCGATCGGTTCGTCAAAGTGATTCGTCTTTGTTGTCTTGTAAGAAAACCACTCGGAGCGATGGTTGGCCTTGCAGATTTCCACCTGGATTCCCCTGCCCACTCGAAACGATTGCATCGCACATTCCTCCCTGGTTGATTGACGCGGCAATCATCCGTCGGGTGTGCGACACCCTTGGTCACTGAGCTTGGACGCGATGTCTACTCGGCGGCCGGCTGCAGAACCAACGTGCCGAAGTTTGACGTGTCTTGCCAGGAATCGTCGTCGGTGTGATTCCATTTGGCGACCGCGCCGCGTTCGCCGCTGCCCGGGTCGTCGTTGACTTGCAGTTCGACGCCCAACTTTCGGCCGGCGGTCAGTGGATCGCCCTGGATCTTGATCGCCATTTCGACGACGTAGCCCGTTTTGGTTTTGCGAGCAGCCGCTTTCAAGTTGGATTCGTCAAAACCGGCGCCTTGCCCCGACAGTTCGCCTTTGTAATTGACCCGGTATTGTGCGTCGTCGGATTCATAATAGGTTGTTCGTTTTTGGTTCTCATCCAAGAAGAATTCGACCGAATCCTGGGCCCATGAATCACTCGCGTCAGCGGACAGGTTCGAGTCTTTGACCTGCCAAAGTGCGTATAGATGATCTTTGTCCCACAGCACGCGCACGGTCGCCGTCGCCATCTCGTCTTCGTCGACGGCAAGTAACCCTTCGACGGCCTTGTTGACGTTCACGCGGGGCGCCTTCTTCCACGCTTCGTCGACCTTGCCATCGATCTCGGGAGTTCCCTGGATCGCCTTGATCGTCGGTTCCTGTGGTTTGGGTTTCGCGTCGTCCTGGGCGACGGTCGGGCTGACAAAGGCGAGGCATACGGCGGAGAGTAGGGTCAGGCGGTTCATGATTGGAATTCCAATGACGAGGGGAAGTGAAAAGTGGAATGCCCATCGATGTTATACTGTCGCCAGGGGAGACTCTGTGTCCGAAAAGGCGTCCAATGGGGCCAATCGATGAACTATTTCCGTTTGCTTGTACTGGTGCTCTTGGGCGCGTCGTGTGTCGCCGCGGACGAGCGACCCAACATTCTGTTCATTTATACCGACGACCAGTCGTCGCGAACGGTCGGTTGCTATCCCGATTCGTTTGACTGGGTGGAAACGCCCAATCTCGACGAACTCGCCAAGACCGGAGTCCGGTTTTCACATGCTTACATCGGGTCCTGGTGCATGCCCTCGCGGGCCACGCTGTTGACCGGGTTGCACCAGCACGGGATCGAGTCGATGCGGATGGTCGGGCAATATCCCGGCAGCGACTACGACCCGAAACAGTGCCGGTTCTGGCCCAGCGTGTTTCGTGCCAACGGATACACCACTGCTCAGATCGGCAAGTGGCACACGGGGATTGATCCCGGTTACGGCCGCGACTGGGATTATCAAATCGTTTGGAACCGGCCACGTCACCCCGAGAATTCGCCGAACTATTACGACAACCAGTTGATCAGCAAGAACGGCGGCCCGCCGAAGATGACCAAGGGCTATAGCACCGACAACTACACCCATTGGGCGGTCGAGTACATTCACGGTGAAGGCCGCGCGGCGGACAAGCCTTGGTACCTATGGCTCTGTTACGGAGCCGTGCACGGACCGTTCACGCCGGCCGACCGCCATTTGGACGAGTACCCCGGCATCGATGTGCCGTTCCCCGCCGATGTCTATCCGCCGCGGCCGGGAAAGCCGAAGTACGTTCGCGAAATGGAGTTTTGGGAACCCGGCCCCGACGGCGTGCCGGTTGAACGCAAGGTCCGCGACTTAGGCCCTGTCGGCATGAAGGACATTCCAGGACGCCCGCTCGCCGATTGGATTCGCCAATACCATCAGGGCGTGTTGGCCATCGACGAGGGAGTCGGCCGTCTGATGAAAGCACTCAAGGATTCCGGACAAGATGAAAACACCCTGGTCGTCTTTACGTCCGACCAAGGGTTTGCGTGGGGCCAAAAGGGGTTCAAGTCCAAAGTCGCTCCGTATCGGGGGACGGTCGAAGCGCCGTTGATCATTCGTCCGCCCGGAAAGATCGCTGATCGTTGTGCCGGACGGGTCATCGAGCAACCGGTCAGCGGCGTCGACTTGCCGCCGACGTTCTTTCGGTTTGCCGGAATCGATCTGCCCTGGAAGATGCACGGGTTTGATCTCAGCGAATTGTTTCAGTCGAAGGCGGAAAACTGGAATCACCATGCCATGCTGGTCCATACCGCGAAACAATACGGATCGGCGACCGATCAAATTCCGGCAAGCGATGATCCCGATTTGTACCATGGGCCAGGCGTCCCCTGGTACGTCATGTTGTGTGAAGGGCGTTACAAGTACATCCGTAATCTGGTCGCCGGTGAAACCGAAGAGTTGTACGACACGGAAAACGACCGCGAGGAATTGATCAACCTTGCGCACGACCCGACAAACGATCCTCTTTTGGAACGATTGCGGAACGCGACGGTCGATGAATTGAAACGCACCGAAGCGGGATTCGTCGATCAGCTTCCGCCAGTCGGGACCGAGCAAATCCGAAAAACGATGAAAGGAACTGAGGAATGAATCGCAGTGTGTTCGGCAATCGATGCCGTGTTGGGTTGTGGGTCGTGGTGGCCGTCTGTGCAATAGGACGATCGTCGATCGCACAAGATTATCGTCCGCCCCGGTGTGAGATCGTGCCGTTGGCCGATCATCAAGTCTCGCTACGAATCGACGGTCGCGAAAAGCTGCGTTGGCACTATGGCGAGCAGTACCCGCGACCGTTTTTTTATCCGTTCAACGGACCATCGGGAGAAACATTGACGCGGATGGGGCACCCGGGCGCCCAGAATCATGATCACCATCGATCCGTCTGGTTTGCCCACCACAAAGTCGACGGAATCAATTTTTGGGCCGACGGCACCGGATCAAAAATCCGACAAACCCACTGGTACCGTTACCGCGATGGAGATGAAGAAGCCGTCATGGCGACACACTTGGTGTGGATCGACGGCGAAGGTATTGAGCGGATGCAACAGGACGTCGTCGTCGCGCTGATGGGCATCGACAACGATGCGGAATCCGCCGAGCATGCGGTCGAGTTTCAGCTCGCGTTTCGTCCGGGCGAGGGACGAGACAAAGTAACGTTGGAGCAAACCAATTTCGGTTTCTTGGCCGTCCGCGTTGCCGCCAGTCTGTCAGCCTATTTCGGAGCCGGACGGCTGACCAACGACGCCGGGGTTCAAGGCGAACCAAGTCTGCACGAAAAGCAGTCACGGTGGATGGATTATTCCGGACCGATCGCGGTTCCGGTCCCGGAAGGACGCAAGCTGGTCGAGGAAGGGATCACGTATTTTGATCACCCCAGTAATCCAGGCTTTCCGACGCATTGGCATGTTCGTCAAGACGGCTGGATGGGCGCGTCACCGGGGATGAAGTCCGCGATTGAGGTTACCAACGAGAATCCGCTGGTCCTTCGCTATCTGCTTTATGCCCATTCAGGTTCCGCTGATTTGGGACGCGCCGAAACGGTCCACCATGCGTTTGCCAATCGTCCGGGGTTTCGAATCCGTAAACCGAATCAAGATGAACCGCACCGGCAGTATGAGGTGGAGCGGATGCGGTAGTGGAAGGTGTTGGGGCAAGA
>NZ_JBFHKV010000745.1:0-4449 GCF_041595215.1 Stieleria sp.
GCGCCGTTCCGCTAAAACCTGCTGACACCGGACGGCTCGCGCCGTTCCGCTAAGACCTGCCGACACCGGACGGCTCGCGCCGTGCCGCTAAGACCTACGGTGCCAACGCACGTGGCATCACGCCGTCGCCCCCCGGCGCATGCGGTGTTTCGCACAGGCGTGCGATCCGGAGCATCGGATCAACGCGAACGTGTGCGTCCTGTCGCAGCGACGCCGGTGCGCTTCCACGCATCGAAAGTCCGCTAAAAATGGCCGAATCACCGTCTGACGCGTGCGGCTCAATCTCTCGGTGGTGACATTCCCGTTCGCCAAACCGGGCCTCATGGAACGCCATTTGCATCCTTTGATCGGCTTTCACCTTCGGATCCGGCGTGGTCGTTCCCGGCTTGTTCGGCCGGCAGCGACGCCGCGCCCGCTGCCCACCCCCATCCCCATTTGATGGTTAGGAGTTAACCATGGCCCAACCCCAAACCTCCTCCGAAACGTCCCGTCGCCAATTCATACAACGATCCGGTGCCGCGGCGGTCGGCGCGACGATCTTCGGGCAAACCATTCCGGCGGTCCATGCGGGTGAAAACAACACGATCCGTTTAGCATTGATCGGCTGTGGCGGACGCGGCAATGGCGCCGTCGTCAACGCGCTCAACACCAGCAATCAAGGACCGATCGAACTGTACGCCGTTGCGGATTTGGAGGCCAGCAAGATCCAGAATTCGCTCAAACCGCTGGCGAGAAAATTCCCCGACGGCATCAATGTCTCCAAGGACCGACAGTTTCTTGGGTTCCAGGCCTACAAGGCTGCGATCGACACGCTGCGTCCCGGCGACGTCGCACTGTGTACGACGCGGGCCTACATCCGCCCGGTACACGTCGAATACGCCGTCCAAAAAGGCATCAACGTCTTCATGGAAAAACCATTCTCGCCGGACCCGGTGGGTCTGCGGCGGATGCTCCAGGCCGCTGAACTGGCCGAACAAAACGGCGTCAAGATCGCGGCCGGACTGCAATGCCGACACTCGCCGGCACGCGCCGCCTTGATCGACAAAATCGCCAGCGGCGAAATGGGCGATCTATCGTACATCCGGGCGAACCGACTGACCGGACGGCGCTGGCTGGGCGACCAACGTGACAAGTCCAACCTGTTCGGCGAACAACTCAAGTTCGGCAAGGCCCAACTGATGTGGGTCGGCTCCGGACACATGGTCGACAACTTGATTCACCAGATCGACGAATGCTGTTGGTTGATGGACGATTGGCCCACCAGCTGTCACGGGATGGGCGGTCGCGAAGTCAACAGTGAAGACCGTGGCCAGAACAACGACATCTATTCGATGGAGTACACGTTCCCCAATGGCAAAAAAGCATTTTGCGGCTTTCGTCGGGCCAAGAACGGCGACAACGACTTCGCCACCTACGTTCATTGCAGCAAGAAAGCGGGGCAGTTCTCCGGCAACGTTCACAAGGCGACCGTCCACATGTTCAAAGACCATCGGATCGCCAAAGACAACATCGAATGGACACCGACACCGGATGCCGAAAATCCCTGGGACTACGAATGGATCGACTTCATTCACAGTATCCGCAACGACCTGCCCCACAACGAAGGCAAGCGGGCGGTGTACGCCGATTTTGCTTCGCTGATGGGCCGAGCGGCGGCGCACTTGAATCGAACCGTGACGTGGGACGAAGTCACCCAGTCCGATTTCCAATTTTGTGACTACCTGGACGATCTGACCGAAGACAGCCCGCCGCCGGTGAAAGCCGATGAAAACGGATTCTTCCCGCCGCCCGAAGCCGGCGAGTGGGTCGAACTCTAGTCCCAGGCCAAACACATGGGCTCGCCCGCCAGGCGAGCCCCGCAGTCACGTCGCACCCCACCAGCCCGCCATTTATTCACGCCCCATCTTTTGACCAACCCATTTTTTGACCAACCCATTTTTTGACCAACCCATCTTTTGACCAACTCTCTCTCCTTTCCGGTTCTGGCGTCCCGACGACTTTCCAGTCACGGACACGCCACATTGCGAATCAGAATCCCGGCAGATCACTTTTAGCAAATTGCCACTTTCATGCCCCATCCCCATGCTGACTACGGGCAAGTCGATTTCGGCAGCGCCCCACTGATGTTTTATTATGAAGTGACGCAGGCGTGCGATCTGGCCTGCCAACATTGCCGAGCTTCTGCGCAACCGATCGCCGACCCGCAACAGCTGACAGCGGTGCAGTCGAGGGCGTTGTTGGACCAGGTCGCGAGCTTTCCTCGCCCGCCGGTCGTTGTGTTCACCGGCGGCGATCCGTTGAAACGCGCCGATCTTTTGGACTTGATTCGCTACGCCCGCGACAAGGGATTGCAAATCGCGCTGACACCGTCGGCGACACCACTGGCCACGCGCGAAGCGCTGCAGCAGGCCCGCGATGCCGGTGTCAGCGTGTTGGGCATCAGCCTGGACGGCAGCGACGCCGAGACGCACGACGCGTTTCGAGGCTGGGAAGGCAGCTTTGAGCGGACGCTGCGGATGTTGGCCGATGCGCGTGAGTTGGAATTGCCGGTCCAAGTCAACACGACGATCACGCGCCGCAACGTGCACCAGGTCGATGCCATGGCGGAGCTTTTCGCCGATCAACAGATCATGATGTGGTCGGTCTTTTTCCTGGTACCGGTAGGACGCGGCACGATGGAGGAGCGAATTTCGCCGGCCGAGTACGAGCAGGTCTTCGAAAAACTGTGGACGCAGTCGCAACGGCAACCCTATGGGATCAAGACGACCGAAGCGCCACACTATCGACGTTTTGTGATGGAGCGTGGAGGCGACCCGTTGGCCTCGTCCCATCCCGGACGACGACGGCGTGCACCGCTGGGCGTCGGCGACGGCAAGGGCATCATGTTTGTCAGTCACACCGGTGAAATCTATCCGGCCGGATTCCTGCCACTGCGATGCGGACGCTTTCCCGACGATAGCGTGGTCGACACCTATCAAAATCATCCGACCTTTCGTTCGCTGCGCGACCCGGAACAATTCAGTGGCAAGTGCGGCGTGTGCGAGTATCGAGACGCTTGCGGCGGCAGCCGCTCCCGCGCCTACGCCGTCTACGGCGACCCGTTGGCCAGCGAACCGGATTGCGTCTACTCGCCGATTGAAACCGATGTCGTGGCGAACCTTTCATGAACCAGATCAAACATCGCGTCGCCATTGTCGGTGCGGGGATCAGCGGCTTGGCCGCCGCTCATCAGTTGAGTCGATCGGACGCTTCACTTGAGATCACCGTGTTCGAAGCGAGCGATCGGTTGGGCGGCGTCTTGCAAACCGAACAGACCGACGGCTTTTGCATCGAACTCGGTCCCGATAGTGTTCTCAGCCGAATGCCCTGGGCCGTCAACCTGTTTCGCGACATCGGCCTGTCTGACCAGCTGATCAATACCAATTCATCGCACCCTGGCGTCGACGTGGTCTGTCGCGGGCGTTTGGAACGGTTGCCCGACGGCTTGGCGGTGATGGCACCGCAGCGAATCTGGCCGATGGTGACGACGCCGATTCTCAGCTGGCGCGGCAAAGTCCGACTCGCCGCCGAACGTTTGATTCCCAGGCGTCATGGTTCAGATGACGAGAGTTTGGCCGCCTTTGCGTGCCGCCGACTGGGCCGTGAAGCGTTCCAGCGCCTCGTCCAACCGCTCGCCGGCGGGATTTACATGGGCGACCCGGAACAGCTCAGCATCAACGCGACCTTTCCGCAGTTTGTGGAGATGGAATCCAAGTACGGCAGTCTGATCAAGGCGGCGCGCGCGGGTGCCAAAACGCAACGAGCGGCAGCCCCGCGAACGAAGCCCCCAAATCCAGCCGCCGGCGGACCCGAGTACAGTTTGTTCGTCGCGCCGCGGCACGGCTTGGGCAGCGCGATCGATGCGTTGGCATCCGAGTTGGGCCGATGCGACGTGCGCACCAACCATCAAGTGCTCTCACTGTCACGCCGTGACAACGGTTGGGCGATGCAAATCAAGCAAACCGAATCCGGCGAAACGCGACGCGAAGAGTATTCGTCGGTGATCCTGGCCGTACCGGCGCATCACGCGGGTTCGATCTTACAGACAACCGATCCAGAACTCTCGCAAGCGTTGAACGAGATTCCGTACGCGGGATGTGTCGTAGTGAATCTCGCCTACGATCGCGACGCGTTTCCCGGTGAGCTCGACAATTTTGGGTTCCTCGTGCCGCATGTCGAACAGCGTCCCGTGTTGGCCTGCACGTTCAGCAGTGTGAAGTATGCCGGTCGGGCCCCCGAAGGCAAAGTCTTGTTGCGGGCGTTTCTCGGCGGAGCCTGCCGTGAGGAAGTGATGCAGTGGTCCGACGAAACGATTGTTGAAACCGTGCGAAACGAACTTCGGCAGTTGAGGCAAGTCAGCAAGCCGCCGTTGTTTTCGCGAATCAAGCGTTGGCATCGCGCGATGCCGCA
>NZ_JBFHKV010000746.1:0-4436 GCF_041595215.1 Stieleria sp.
ACATCCGAGACCGGATGGCCGTCGCGCCGCCGTCGGATTCGATCGAGGCGAATCAGAGCGAAGGCTGGTCGCCGATCCAAGGCGCGTTTTGGCGGGCCGGTGGGATCGCCCCGGGGATGGAACTGAAAGACGTCTTGCCCAAATTCACCGACGAAGCCTGCCAGGTGATCCAGTCGCACGCCGGACGCGATCAACCGCTGATGCTCTACGTGGCCTATCCGGCGCCCCACACACCGTGGCTGCCCGCCGATGAGTTTACCGGCAAGTCCGGCGCGGGGATGTATGGTGATTTTGCGATGATGGTCGATGCGATGATCGGCAAGATCCTCAAGCAACTCGATGCGGCAAAGATGACCGACGACACGTTGGTGATCTTCACCAGCGACAACGGGCCGGTCTGGTACGAAACCGACGTGCAGCGATTCGGACACGACAGTTCGGGTGGACTGCGCGGGATGAAAGCGGACGCCTGGGAATGCGGCCACCGGATGCCGATGATCGCGCGTTGGCCGGGAACCGTTGCGGCCAATTCGGTCAGCGACAAAACGATCAGCTTCGTCGATTTCCTCGCCACCGCCGATGAACTAACCGGTGCGGGGGTCTTTCAAAACAAAGACAAGACGGATGTCGGACCGGACAGTTTTAGCTTTCTCGGCGAACTGACCGGAAAACCCTCCACGGCGCCCCAACGCCCATCGCTCGCACTTCAAAGCGGCAAAGGCCTGATGACGATTCGCCGCGGGGATTGGAAGTTCATCGACGGAGACGGATCGGGAGGGTTCAGCGACCGCGGAGCCCAGGGCAAGCCCAAGAACCCCAAAGGCCAACTGTACAACCTGGCCGAAGACCTCGGCGAAACGAACAACTTGGTCGACCAGCATCCGGAACTGGTCGATTCACTGCGCGAGGAACTCGCCGCCATCAAGCGGTCGCCGCGAAGCCGTGACTTGAACGGCGCGGTCAACCCTTGACTTACTCGCCGATGCAATACAAGTATTTGTCGCTGCGCAAATACAGTTTGCCGTCGGCGACGATCGGGCTGGCGTTGAAGGTACTGCGATCGTCGAGTCGGTTGTGGGCGAGTTGCTCAAACTCGGGCTTGGCAGCCAAAACATATGTGCCGCCGTTTCGGGTGACGACGTACAGCTTGCCATCACCGGCCAAAGCGGACGCGTAAGGCTGGCCGCGAAACCGTTCGGCGTAGACCACTTCGCCGTCCGCCAGTCGCACGCAGTAGGCGATCGTGTTGCGATCGCTGACCCAATACAGGTGCCCCTGGTGGATCACAGGCGAAACGACATTCGCCCCCGCCTTGGCTTCCCACAATCGATGGGTGTCCGTGACGTCGCCCCGGCCACCGGCGCGCACCGCGATGGCACGCGAAGTTCGCCCGCCGATGACATAAACGACACCATCTTGCGAGACAATGCTGGGGCAAACGTAGTCGGGGATCCCGTCGCAGTTCCACAACGGGGCCCCGGTTGCCGGGTCAAACGCCAGGATCTTGTCTTTGACGCTGACCACCAGTTCCTGCTTACCGCCGCCGACGTCCACCAGGTGCGGCGTGTTCCAGGAAGCGTCCATCCCGCCGGCACGCCAGACTTCATCGCCCGTCTCCTTGTCGATCGCCACTAGCGAACCACTCTCGACACTCGCGTTGACGATCACCAGATTTCTGTACAAGACCGGTGAAGTCCCACAGCCCCAACCGTGCGTCTTGTCCCCCACGTCGGCTTGCCAAAGTTGATTGCCGTCCAGGTCGAACTTCAACACACCGGTCTTGCCGAAGAAGACGTACAGAAACTCTCCGTCGGTTGCGGGTGTTGCAGCCGCGTAGCCGTGGTCACGCACGCGTTCGGATTCAGGGAGTTTAGGCTGGACATGTTGGTCCCAAACGATCTCTCCGTCGTTACCGAGGCAAACCACGTGCAGCGTCAGGTCTTCCATCCGCCCGGGATTCTCGCGGTCGATCCCATAACCGCTGTAACAAGTCACGTACAAGCGATCCCCGAGCGCAATCGGACTCGACGCGCCATACCCCGGCAATTCTGTCTTCCAGGCGACGTTCTCTGATTCGCTCCAGACCAGCGGCAGGTTGGTGTCACTCGTCACACCCTGACCACCGGGGCCACGAAATTGTGGCCAATCGGCGGCAGTCAAATTCGGCACCATCACGGCTGCCGAGAGCAACATCAGCGAAACGGAAGCAACTCGCATAGGATTTCTCATGTTGGAAAGGGAACAACGGAAGCCGCAAAGCAGTTTATCGACGTGGCGGTGGAACGACTCAGGATACAAAATCAAAAATCCCCGAGCGGAACGTACTGGTCCCAGGGTGACCGCCGGAGATGATTCCTTGGGGACCGATCAAATGGGCGTCCATCGGAATTTGGATCGTGCCCGATTCGAGAAACAGCGTCAGGTGGCTGTCTGAAGTGTTCCCCGCTTTCTCCCGCGTGAAGTAGACCGCCTGGGATTCAAATTCCTTCGTCGTGATCGCGCGTTTCGCTCTGAAGATACTGAAATGACCGTCGAAGCGGGTCGGAATCGGATGTGGGTGCATGCCTTGCTGGCGTCCCAAGAAATAGACGCTGGCGAAGTTATGCGGGACCGATCGAATCTCGAAATAGTGATCTCGATTCTTCGCCCCGAAGGAATCATTTGCATTCTCACGCATGATGATAAATTTCAGCGACTTGGGTTCGATCCGTCTGGCCGGTGGCGGCGGGAGTTTGAGTTCTGGCAGCGTGTAGAGCACCAGCTTCAAGTAGGTTTGCTTTCCCACCTCGATCAAACCATCGCATCCACCCCAACCGAAATGATGGAGCTGGAAACGCTGAATCGCTTTGATCGTCTTCGGCCCGCACTTGCCATCCAGTTTCAATGGAACAGGGGAGCCGCCTTCGTCCAGCGGAACCTTGTTGATGGCCTCTTGCACCTCCATGACATCTTTGTGCTGATTGGATCCACGGTGTCCGACCGACGCGCTGAGAAAGAGGGTCATGGTTGGATTCCTGGAGAGAAGGAGGGGCTCCTGAACCGAAGCTCTCGCACCACGCGAACATACCCGTGCCAGCGCTGCAATGCAAATTAGCGCGCTGTCCCGCACAGCGTGCCTCCCTCGCGACATCGCGGTGCGTCGGTTCGGCCAATTGGTGTCGGGAGGAGATGTGGCAGAATGATACGGGGCAGAATGATGTGTGGCAGGATGAAGTGCTGCTAGGGCAGATCGATTCGCATGAGTTGGCCGTCGACACCGCCGACGAGGACACTGCCGCCGGACTTGGCAATGGCGATCGCGTACGCCGGTCCGTTGATGGCCGCGTCGATAGCGGTGACCTCCACGGTCTCGGGATTCACCAAATAGACCCGTCCGTCGTCGCAACACGTCGCGACCTGCGATCCATCGCGGAGCCAGCGGAGTTGGCGCGGTTTGGACGGCAGTCGCGCGAATCGCACCATCCGCCCGATCGTCGGTTGCCAAAACCGCACTGTCGCGTCGTCGCTGGCCGATGCGATCATCGGCAAACCCGCGTCTGATGGACGAACGGCAACACTTCCGACCGGTTGGACATGGATTGCCAGACTGCGAACCAGGCTGCCCGTCTCGGTTTCCCAGACACGAAGACTTTGGTCAATTCCCGCACTGACCAACAACCCCGATGCGGCCAGATGATCGACCGCCAAAACCCCGCGTGAGTGTCCCTTCAGCGTCTCTGTTCGAGCGCCCGTCGAGGTGTTCCAAATCAAGACGTTGTGATCGAGCCCGGCCGAGGCAAGTCTGGTTTCGTCCAGCCAGTCGATGTCCATCACCGAATCGAAATGCCCATCGAGGACGCGCAGCGATTTCCCATCCGGCCACGACAGAATTTCGACCGTACCGTTTTCCGCGGGCGTCCCACCGGCGACGGCCAGACGATCGCCGCCGGGTGAAAACGCGAGGTCGTGAAGATTCGGGGACGACGTTTGAATCGTTGTCAGCGGCTTGAGATCCGGCCAGCCGTACACCGCGACTCCGGATTGAGAACACGCGACCACCGACGATCCATCGGGAGCAAACTCGATCGAGGTGATCGGGGGCTCGGCGCCGCAATCAAGAGCGACCGAGATCGTCATCAGAACAACAACAGAGCAAACAAGTTTCAACATGACATGGATCAAGTGGGGTAAGCTTCCAGCTTGCCATTGGCGTCGGATTGGCAAGCTGGAAGCTTACCTGCGGTTTTGGATTGGCAAGCTGGAAGCTTACTCCACTTTGGGCTGCGTTACACATTGATACTGAACGGTTTTGTTTTAGCGTGGCAATGGATGTGGGTGTCACTCACAATGCGTTCGCCTCGTCTCCGCATTTCTCACCGCTTTTCTCCGTTGAGTGGTCTTCTATGAAAAAATCTCTGTTCGATCGACCATCATTGGCAGGCGTCTTCCTGGTCGGT
>NZ_JBFHKV010000747.1:0-4434 GCF_041595215.1 Stieleria sp.
GAAACCACCTTGAAAGACCGGAGGGCTCGCGCCCTACCGCTAACAAAAAGGTTCACCGAAAGACCGGAGGGCTCGCGCCCTACCGCTAACAGAAAGACCGGAGGGCTCGCGCCCTTCCGCTAACAGAAAGACCGGAGGGCTTGCGGCCTTCCGCTAAAGATTGCTTCACCGCGTAGCCTTTCAGGGGGCGAATGGAGCGTCCTGTGTCGACAGTCATGCCTCCAAAGCGAGTTTCGTTGCCCAAATCCCTCGTCAGTGATTGCGGCGGGAAAGTGGCTACAATACAGTCGTTCTGGTTCTGTCCGGCTCCGCCGGCGCGTCCTCTTCACGTCCTTTTCAAGTGATCTCTAATGAAAAGCTTCCTTTTGGCAACCGGTTTGGTCTGCTTGTCGATGGTCGTCATGACGGGTTGTGGTGGTCATGAAGGCGGGGTGATCGATGTCCCCTTGAACGAGAACCCCTACCAGATCAGCGAGCAAGAACAGCGGGCGATGAACGCCAAGATCGATGAGACATCGGGATTGTCCGAAGAAGAGATTGAAGAGCTCGAGAAAGCGAAGCAGGAAGCGTTGGAGCAAGAAGCCGCAGCGGCGGCCGGTGCGCCTGCTGAATGAACGCGACCGTCCACCACTTTTTTAGAAACGAGGAGCCGTCGATGTCGAGGCGAAACACTGCCGGGTTTACGCTGGTGGAACTATTGGTCGTGATTGCGATCATCGGAATTTTGGTGGGCCTGTTGTTGCCGGCGGTCCAGGCGGCCCGCGAAGCGGCGCGGCGGATGAGTTGCAGCAACAACTTCAAACAAATCGGGCTGGCGCTGCACAATTACCACTCCGCCTACAAGCGGCTGCCGATGCACGGTGGCGGCACCGGGATCGATTACCAGGCCGGCAACACGTTGGCGTTTTATTCTCCCCGTACGAACCAAAAGAGCCTCAGTTTTCTGGTCGGGCTGACTCCGTTCATGGAGCAGCAAGCCTTGTGGAGTCAGATTTCCAATCGACTGGCCACCGACCCGTTGGGGAACCGGATCAATCCGCCCTGGCAACCGATGGGGCCAAAGCCCCAGGGGGGCCAATACGGTTACCGGCCCTGGGTGACCGAAATCCCCACGCTGCGTTGCCCCAGCGACCCTGGTACAGGATTGCCGGCCCTGGGACGCACCAACTATGCGGCTTGCATCGGGGACAGCGCGATGTCGTCGCGGATCGGCTTGACCAACTTCTTGCATGGCGATTACCAGCCCCCGTCGGTCATCCAGGCCAGCGCGGTGGCTCGCTGGCAACGTGGGATTTTCGTCACCCGCAAATTCACGCGATTCCGCGATATCCTGGACGGGCTTTCCAACACGATCTGCTGTGGCGAAATCATGACCGACCTGCTGGATCGTGACACGCGCTCGCACGGATTGTTCGATGTCAGCAACGTCGATGGATTGCAGGTCACGATGAGCGCCGACGGCGGGACGATGGCCTGCCAGGATTCCGGAGTCCTGATCGATCCGGAACGTCCTTCGTTTTGGGTTCCGACAGCGTTCCCCGCCCACAACCCCAAGAACGACGACGGCTCGGCGTATTTCGTGGCGGTCGAATTGGGCACGCGTCGCGGATTCAGTTGGGCCAACTTCGGGCACATCCATTCCAGTGTCACCACCAACCGCGGCCCCAACACCGAATTGTGTCTGCATGGTGCCCACGAATTGACCGAAGGCAACTGGTCGATCAGCAGCCGGCACCAAGGCGGCGCCCACATCTTGATGGGGGACGGTGCCGTCGTCTTCATCTCCGACTCGATCGGTTCGGGGGATTCCCGCGCCGGACAAAACGATGGCATTCGTCCCGGCGATGCCAGCCCGTACGGCATCATCGGGGCACTCGGCACCCGTGCCAGTCGTGAGATCATCGACGAAGCCCTGAATCAGTAGCACCCGCATCCCAGCACGCAGTGGCTCCCAGCACGCGGCGTCAGCCAGTGGCGCGTGGGCGGCGTGATCCACACGCGCCGGTCGCTGACCGGCTTGTTGATTTAATCAGCCGTTTGGCGCGAGCCTACGGGCGCCGGAGAGTAATTGACACGATGAATGCCCGTACGCTTGCGCGAAACGGCTAATCCCACGAGCGATCGGATTAAATCAACAAGCCGTGACGCTTCCCGCTGGGGCCGGTCGCTGACGCGTCCCGCTACGATCGGGCGGATTCCCACGGCAACGGCGGCGGCGTGGGGCAGACCACCAGGTGTTCCTTGGCTTCCTCCGGGATCGGCAACGCCTTGTGCTGATTCAAATCCACGAACACCCAGCGGGTTTCCACTTTGGCCAACACGGTGCGGTCGGCCGGGCGGAAGATCACGTATTTTCGCCGCGAGGCAAAACGCTGCAGATCGTGAACCCAGGTCCGGACGATGATTTCGTCTCCGGCCAACGCCGCGCCGCGATACTGAATGGAATGTTCTCGCACCACCCATCCGAGCCCGCGTGCCAGGGCTGCTTTGGCATCCCACCCGATCGACTCGGTGTGCCGGCCGGCGGCCCAGAGAGTCCATTGCAGATAACGTAAATTGTGAACGTGTTGCTGCGCGTCGATTTCGTCCTCTGCGACCGTGTGGGCGAGGTCGAAATGCGCGTCTGCCGCCGTCGCGGCGTGATCTTCGATTGATTGTGTCAAGCTTTCTGCCTATGTTCGGTCGGTTGACGACTTTTCACCTGTCCGGAAGCGTATAATCGAGTCCAGTCTAGACGCACACGCAGAACCAGATCAGTTAGGAATCCGTTCGATGATGTCAAACACGAGAGTTGCGGTTCGAGTGGTCGAGCAGCCGCAGCGCCAGACGCAAAAAAAACTCTGGATCTGCTTTTGGGTCCTGGCCGCACTGGCCAGCTTCTGCCTCAACGTTTCTGCAGCGCCGCATCCCGAAGACGGTTCCGCGGCGTCTGCTGACAAGGTTGATACCAAAGACAAGCCACAGAAGGAAGAACTTGTCGCCACCTTTGCCGGCGGATGCTTCTGGTGCACCGAAGCGGTGTTCGAACGGATGATCGGCGTCAACGACGTGATCAGCGGCTACATCGGTGGCACGGTTCCCAACCCGACGTACGAGCAAGTGTGCGGCAAGAAAACGGGACACGCCGAAGCGGTCGAGATTTATTACGACCCCTCTCAAGTCACGTTCGAAGAATTGCTGGAAGTCTTCTTCAAGACACACGATCCGACGACGCTCAATCGGCAGGGTCCCGACGAAGGTCCGCAGTACCGCAGCAGCGTGTTCTTTCACAACGAACAGCAAAAAGAAGCGACGGAAGCGTACATCAAGAAACTGAACGAATCGGGCGAATTTGATCGCGAGATCGTCACCCTGCTCGAAAAGGCCACGACGTTCTATCCGGCCGAAGAAGTTCACCAAGACTTCTATCGAAAGAACCCGAATTACGGCTATTGCCAAGCCATCGTCCGAGACAAGGTGCGGAAGTTCAATCGGAACTTCGGCGACAAAATCAAAAAGTAACCAACGGGCCAAGATCGTTTCACGAAACGCCCAAGGCGGATCGGTCCCATGCATCGAACCGGTATTCTGGTCACCACCGCGCTACTCATTTTTGGGATCGACCAGTTCGCGTCGGCCCAGTCGACGATCCAATTGCCATCGTTCTCGCGATTCACGTATTCCGGCAGCGTGCTCGTGCCGACCGGTGGTTCCACGTCCTTGGGCGGTGTCTCGCGATCGGCGAGCGGGCGATCCTCGCGTCGTGGCGGCGGGCGCGGCATCGGAGCGGGAGTGGGTCACGCCGGGGCCAGTGCCCACGTCACCATCATTGATCACGACGCAATCGATCGCCAGCTTCGTGGGTTGCCGCCCAAGTCCGGCGCCGCGTCGCGTCGTCCCGTCCGTTCGGCAAAGTTAGGTGCCACGAACGCGGATCCCGATGCCGAAGGCAAAGCGTTGGTCCGTTTCGCTCGCAAACAGTTTCTCGCCGGCAACCGCACTTCGGCGTTTGACGCGTACCGACTGGCGATCGAAACACTCTCACCAAGGCTCTCGGACTTGGCGGCGGCTGAATTCCGTCGCGTCTTCCCGGCCGAGAAGCGTCCCGTCACCATCCATCCCGGCCGGTTCGTCGGTGCGGATGGCTAGACTTCCGCCGCAGCTTGATTTTCCGGTAGTGGACGAGGCGACGAGTCCACCGCTTAGTTCTCGGGTAGTGGATGAGGCGACGAGTCCACTGCTTGATTTTCCGGTAGTGGACGAGGCGACGAGTCCTCTGCAGTCGGCCTATTGGCAAGGACTCGTCGCCTCGTCCACTACCGGAAAACCAGGCTGCGGCGGAAGTCTAGCCCTCAGCACCGGCGAACCGGCCGGGCTGGATGGTGACGGGACGCTTCTCGGCCGGGAAGACGCGACGGAATTCAGCCGCCGCCAAGTCCGAGAGCCTTGGTGAGA
>NZ_JBFHKV010000748.1:0-4433 GCF_041595215.1 Stieleria sp.
CATCCCTCCGGGATACTCGGTTCGCGGCCGCTCTCCTTTGACACCAAACAGAGTAATGCTTGTGAGCGGCAGGACTCGCGCCCAATAGAGCTAAATCGACATTGATGCGCCGCCGCTCGCGCTGGCGCGAACCGGCTGATGTCAGTTGATGATCAGCCGTATGGCGCGCGAGCCTACGGGCCCTGCGCTGGTCAATACCGTGTCGATTTAGCGGTATTGGGCTTGCGCCCTGCCGCTAACACCTCGCAAAACGCGGGTTCAACCTACTTCGTCGCAGGACGTTCACCCTTTGATTCGGCGGCGTATCCTCGCGATGCGTCCCAGAGCACGATCTTGTTATCGCGCGGCGCGATGATCTTCTCGCCGTCTTCGCTCCAGTCGACCGCCCGCACTTCTCCGGATCCCACGGTTAACTTCAGCGTCCGTTGCAAACTGACAGGATCCCAGAGCAAAAGTGTCCCTCGGGCATCGATCGTCATCAGGCGACGATCACCCGGCCCCCACTTTAGCGCGTAGACCGTCTCAAATTGCTTGGGCAACTGAGCGATCTGGCGTAGGTCGGCCGCATCCAGGATTTTGATCAGGTTGTCAGTGGTGGAAACCGCCAGCTGTTTTCCTGAGCGACTCCAGGCGACATCGATGACCGAATCTTGCGGCTGATGCCACCGACGCGTCTGCTGAGTCTCAAAGTCCCACACCCGCAGCCCCGACCTGATTCCGCCGATCGCCAGTTCTTTCGCATCGGGACGCCAGGCGAGCGACCAGATGCTTCCCGGTTCCCGTTCAATCGTCCTGGTGCATGGCTGCAAATTCGGATCGAAAATCGATACCGATCCGTCATCGCCACCGACCGCGATCCATTTTCCATCCGGGCTCCAGTCGACGGCACGGAGTGTGGCGTCAGGTCGGACCTCACGCGTCGGCCATTCGAACTTGGAATCCCAGACCCGAAGCAGTCCCGGATCGTAAACGGTGCCAACGCCGCCGACGATGGCCAACCGGCGGCCATCGGGTGCGAAATCGATCGCTTTCAATCGGCAGCGACCGTGCTTCGCCTCGGCAAGCACATGCCAATCGTTCGTGTCACGCAGGATCAATTCTCCGACATCCGACGCCAAAGCGACACGGTCCGCGTCGGGACTGAGTCCGCAATAACTCACCGGGTGCGTTGTCGCCGGTAACTCTCGACGACATACCGCAGCTTCAGGTCGCCAACATTTGATCGCCCCGTCCATGCCGGTCGAAAAAAGATGCTCGCCAGTGGAATCCCACTGGAGGTTGAAGACGTGACGCTCGTGTCCGTGGAGAGTGCGAAGCAGCGTTCCGGTTTCCGACTGCCAGATTCGCACCGTTCCATCCCAGGAAGCCGTCGCCACACGCTGCCCGCTCGGGTGCCAGGCCGCCGCGGCGGCCGCGTGGGTGTGCGCCGTCATCGTCGTCACGATCTGCTGACGATTCCAATCCCAGAGTCTCACGACCCCGTCACGACCGCAAACGATGATTTCATTGGGGTTGGTCGGATGGAACTGTATTGCTCGCAGTTCGCCCCATGACTTGTTCGTTTCAAATCGTAATTGTTCCGCATCACGATCCCAGACCCTGGCCTGCTTCTTCGCCGGATATGCGAGCAGACGACTATCTTCGGACCAGTCGATTTGAAAAGTGAACTGGACGCTCCTGTTCAAGACGCCGGGCAATTCCTGGGCAACGTCGAACGTGTCGGCATCAAGCAGACAGTAATGGGGCACGGGGCCGGCGGAAGCGGGTGCCCTGCCGATTCTTGCCAGCCAGCGTCCATCAGGGCTCCACCGAAGTGCGTAAATCGTCAGCGGGCTTGGAGACTGATAGATCCGTTTCCATGTCGTGGTTTCGTAGACCGCGATCCCCGTCGAGCCGCCGACCGCGATGCGGTTTCTCGGACCGTCCCAGCTGACGCAATTCAACGGTCCTACGGGAGAATCAATTTGCCTGAGCACTTGACGAGATTGCAAATCCCAGATCAGTAATTGGGCGTCACGCCCCGCCGACGCCAATCGCTGTTGCGGACCGAGCGCCAACGCATGCACTTCGCTGTCGTGTCCGTCAAGGATGAAATCATGCTGGTTGCAAAACGCTTGGATGTAAAACCATTCCCATCCCCGTTGGTCGGGACGATGGTCTGTCGGCCGCCATTGGTCAAGCAGTTCCTGGGCACGCGCAAATCCACGGTGCTGATCCATTGAATTGGCGGCATTGATCATGCTCGCCGAATAGAGACTTCGGCTCGTGCGTTCCGATTCTCGTTCCGCTGTTTGGCGAGCGTTCTCGGCTTCGATGGTCGCTTGCCGGGATTGATCGAGGGCACCTTCAAGCTCGTGCAACAATTGTTCGTTCGCATTGGAGACCGACCGCGCCTGCTGGAACAACCGCCGCTGTTGTTCCTCCTGATCAAAATAGTAGATGGCCGCACCGCTGCTGGCCAAAGCGATCAGCAGCAACAGCGAGGCGACCGCGGCGAGCGACGCGGCGAGACCACGATTCTGTCTTGCCCATCGGCCGCAACGCTCGCCGAGCGTCGCACGACGGGCAAGAATCGGCTCATCGTTGAGAAACCGACGCAGATCTTCCCGCATCTTGCCGGCCGAGGCATACCGGTCTTCCGGTCTGCATTCCATCGCCTTCTCGATGATGGTTGCCAGATCTCTGGGGACTTGTCGGTTGACGCGGGACACGGGCAACGGTCGTCCCGTCGTCACCTGCTTGACCAGCTCTCGGCGATCCACCGCATCGAAAGCCGGGACCAAGGTTGCCATTTCGTAGAGTGTGATGCCCAACGAATAAACATCACTCCGGCCATCCGAACGGCCACTGAACGCCTCCGGCGGCATGTACCGAATCGTGCCCAGAATATCTCCCGAACGAGTCAATTTCCCATCGTCGTCATCAGCCTTGGCCAGTCCAAAATCGGTGATCCAAACATCGTTGTGATGGTCCAGGAGCAGGTTGCTCGGTTTGATGTCGCGGTGGGTGACGCCCTGCGTGTGGGCGTAATGGAGCGCATCACTGACCTGAAGTCCGATCCGCGCGACATTCCGCCAATACGGATCAATCGAGGAACCGGTACTTGAGCCGGTTCCACCCTGTGATCCCGATCTCGCTAGCGCGGCCCCGGACGAGTGCGAGCTCGGATTCTGGTCGGTCTGCTCCGACTCCTCGCCGCCACCGACGTGCTCCCATATCGAACGGTGGCCGATCTCGTCGGCCGATCGCCGTCCGATCGACTTCAGCTGATCGAGCACGTCGTCGAGCCCCTGGCCGACGATCAACTGCATCACGTAGTAGTGCACGCCTTCCGCTTCGCCTACACCGAAAACCGGCACGATGTTGGTGTGGTGAAGTCGTGCAGCCGCCTTGGCCTCACGCTCAAATCTTGTTCGTTGAGTCCCGCTCCAGGACGATTGCCGCGGCATCACCTTGATCGCGACGCGACGGCCGAGTGAAATTTGTTCGGCCTCGTAAACGATCCCCATTCCCCCGCGACCGATCTGACGAATGATCTGGTAGTCGCCCAGTCTCCGATCGACCATCGATTCGTCCGCTGCGGGAAGGTGGTCGGAATCTTCCTCCTCGTCGGAGAGCTTGACCTGTTCCATCACTGCCAGCGTGGGAAGCAAGTCGCGAAGTTCATCGGCAAACTCAGGGTGCTTGCTGACCAGCGTTTCAATGCTGGGGGCGCAACCGGCGCGACAATCACGGAGGAACTCGTCCGCGATTCGACCGATCAGCTCATCCCGCTGGTCAACTTCGCTCATTTCGAAAACACCTCCAATCCGCCCGGAAACTGCTCCAGCGATTTCCGCAGTCGGCGGACCGCACGCAAGTAACGGCCGTAAGCCGCCGTCGGGCTGATCCCCAGAATCTGTGCCACTTCGCCATTGGTCAGTTCTTCGAAATGACGCATCACCAACAACTCTCGGGCTCCGGGTTCCAGTTCGTTGATCGCATCCTGCACTCGCTGCCTCAATTCGATTCGCATCGCGGCCTGGCTGGCCGTCGTGAGCCGTCCCAACAGACGTTCGGCAAGTGTGATCGATTCCACGGATGGTAACTTGCCCCGGTGCAGTGAAATCTCTCGTCCCACATCGCGGGCCTGGGCACCCAAATGAAAGCGGTGGAGATCGACCAGCGTCTGCCCCGTTTCCAAGCGTAACCAGAGGAAGAACGGCAACTCCGGATGCTTCAAATACTTCGGAAGCTTTTTTTGGATTGTCAGAAACGTATCCTGTAGCACGTCGACCGGGTCGACCCTCCGCTGCAGACGCCGGTCCAAACGCAGGCGGATCATCACCAACAGCCGCTCACGGTGAGCGTCGAACAGCTGACCAACGGCCTCCTGATCACCGCCGGCCGCAGCATCGAACAACGATTCGTGTTCCTGATCCGCTGCCATCATC
>NZ_JBFHKV010000749.1:0-4432 GCF_041595215.1 Stieleria sp.
CGTTGGCAGGCCAGCGGCGGCTACCGCAGCAAATTTGGACTGACGGTGGCGGAGGTTTTGGCGTCGCTGGACCGCATGATCGAGATGGGATTCGAGGATTGTTTTCAACTGCTGCACTTTCACGTCGGCAGCCAGATCGGAAACATCCGTCAGCTGAAGTCGGCGATCCTGGAAGCCGCCCAGATCTACGTCGACCTGCAACGCCGCGGTGCCGCGATGGGGTATCTGGACGTCGGCGGGGGATTGGGCGTCGATTACGACGGCACCCAGACCGACAGCCAATCGAGTATGAACTACTCGATTCAAGAATACGCCAACGACGTCGTCTACCACGTGCAGAGTGTCTGCGATGAAGCCGGCGTTCCCCACCCGCAACTGATTTCGGAAAGCGGCCGCGCGGTTGCCGCCCATCACAGCATCCTGGTGATGGAAACCCTGGGTGTCACCAAACAGGGCAACGCGGATCTGCCACCCTGGGCCGCGTCGCCGGGCAACGGCGAGCCGCAGTCGGAAGGGCCGCCGGAAGATTACGAACAACCGGTCCGTGATTTGTGGGACGCCTACGCGAATCTGACGGCCGACAACATGATGGAAAAGTTCCATGATGCGCAGCTGACGTTGGACATGTGCATGAACCTGTTTAGCGGCGGGTACCTGCCGCTGGAACAGCGTGTTGCAGCCGAAAACCTGTACTTCGCCCTGTGCCATCGCGTCCGCGAACTGGCCCAGGCCGAAGGCGATTTGCCGGCCGAGCTGGAACATCTTGATCGCATGCTTTCCGACATTTACTTCGTCAATTTCTCGCTGTTTCAATCGATGCCCGATGCCTGGGCGATCGACCAGTTGTTCCCGATCATGCCGATCCATCGGCTTGGCGAACGCCCGACCCGGCACGCCGTGCTGGGCGACATCACCTGCGACAGCGACGGCAAAGTCGATTCGTTTGTTTCTGAAAACGATTGCTGTGACACCCTGTTGCTTCATCCGCCCGAAGACGGCCAGCCGTATCAATTGGCGGTGTTCATGGTCGGGGCGTATCAAGAAATCCTCGGCGACCTGCACAACCTGTTCGGCGACACGCACGCGGTGCACGTCGAGTGCGAGGGATCGGCGGTGAAGATCCGTTCGATCGTCAAGGGCGACACCGTCTCCGAAGTGCTCAGCTACGTTCAATACGACGACCGCGAATTGCTTGACCGGATCGGGCAGTCGGTCGAAGACGCCATCTCGGATGAGCGGATCGATCACCAACAAGCCGGCCGAATCGTCGCCGCGTTCGAAAAAGCTCTCGCCGGATACACCTACCTGGAACCGACCAGCAAGGGTGCCCCGATGGAAGACTTCGAAGTGCCACAGCAATTCGAAAACGCACAACACGTCCAGGCCGCGACATTCGAAAAGCAAAGCTCGACGACGTAGGCGTGGGGTAGACGCTGCAGGCATCGGTCACGCACAGCGTGACCTATCCGTTGGACGCCGAAACGGTGATCCGTTCGTCGTCGGCACGGATGACTTTGGCGGTCACCAGATCTCCGGTCGTGATGCCGGCATCATCACTGACCCACTCGGCCGGCGCGTAGCGGCAGGTCGTCCCGCGTAACAACCGCGATTCACTCTCGCTGCCATCGAGCCGGACCAGTTCGCGATCGGATTCGACCAGCACTTGCACGGATTCACCGACCAGGCTGGCAAAGTAGTCGCGGCGAAGTTCGGACTCGAGTTCGGCGAGTTGGTGAACCCGTTGGTTCTTGAGATCGCCGGGTAACTGGTCCGGCATCTCGGCGGCGGGTGTGCCGCGGCGGGCGCTGAAGGGAAAGGCGTGGATTTTGGAGAACCCGGCGGCGCGACAGGTCTGCAGCGTCTGCTGGAACTCGGTTTCGGTTTCACCGGGAAATCCGACGATGATGTCGGTCGTGATCGCCGGTTTGTTGAGTGCTTCATTGAGCATGCGGCAACGGTCCAGAAACATCCGTGTGCCCCAGCGTCGACGCATCCGACGCAGCACCGAGTCGCTGCCCGATTGAAGACACAGATGGACGTGGGGGACGAGGCGATCGGAATACTCGGTCATCACGCCGATCAGGCTGCGAGTCACCTCGGTCGCTTCGATGCTGGACAGTCGGATGCGGAAATCGCCGGGCAGCTGACAGAGCTGTCGAACCAGATCCGACAGCCGCGTCCATTCTTCGCGCGGTTTGTTGCGATTCCAATCGACGCCGTAGTGTCCCAGGTGAATCCCGGTCAGGACGACTTCGCGATGGCCCGCTTCGGTCAACCGGCGGACTTCGTCGACGATGTGTGCCAGCGGCCGCGACGTCAGTTTGGGTCGCACGTGGGGGATGATGCAGTAGCTGCATCGAAGCAAGCAACCGTCTTGCACTTTGACATACGCGCGATGCCGTCCGGAAAAGCCGTCCAGCCCGGTGGGGACGTCGACGACGCCGAACCGCGACATCAGATCGGGCAGTTCTCGTTTGTCGGTGACGACTTCGGCCACCCCGGGCAGCTTGGCGACTTCCTCGGGCGCTCGCGTGGCGTAACAGCCCATCACGACGATCCGGGCATCGGGGTTTTCCCGCGCCATGCGGCGAATCACTTGCCGGCTTTTGACGTCACCCTGATTGGTGACGGTGCAGGTGTTGACGATGCAAACGTCGGCCTGGTCTCCCTGGGCGCAGTCTTCAAATCCGACACGCTGCAAGCCTTGTCGGACGAGTTCGGTTTCGTACTGGTTGACTTTGCAACCGAGTGTGGTGACGCGTAGCTTTGCCGACATGCTTTAGCCGGCCGGTTCGATGGTCGCACTCATGCTGCCTTTGCAACGCGGGATCAAGTCATCTTTGCCGTAGGCGTGAATCTGGTCGCGTTTCAATTCGGCGTGTTCCATGGTGGTGGTCAGACAAATCGCTTTGCCGTGGCTGTCGACTTGGGTCGCGATTTGGAACCCTTTTTCGACCGGGTAGCGAAACAGTTTTCGCATCATCATCACGACGTATTGGTAGCTGTGATCGGAGTCATCCCAAAGGACGACGTTGTAGCGAGGCTGTTTCTTCGGTTTGGTTTGTTGCTCTTGCTCGACGGCCGGATCGGCAACCGCGACTTGCTTGTCTGACATTTTCGAAAACTGCTCCGTCGTGTGAACGCTGGGCGAACGGTCACGCCCTCTGTTGCTACGATTACACGGGACCTATTGTAGCGCGGCTGCAGAACCGAAGGCAGACCCGATTTTGATGGTTTTTTCCGATTTTCATCCACATTCACTGAGTCGTTCCCGTGTCTCCATCCCGTGAAAATGCGGCCACCGGGCCGCTCGACGACGCGTCACTGGACCAATTGATTGAATCGCTCGATTCCGACCGCAACGCGCTTTTGGACGACCTTGTGGAGTGGTTAAGGATCCCTAGCGTCAGTAGCGACAGCCGGCGTCAGGGGGAAGTTCGCCAGGCCTGTGACTGGGTCAGCCGAAAACTGGAGCAGGCCGGACTGTCGGTGGAAACCATCGCGACGGAGGGACATCCGATGGTGGTTGCCCAAACCGCTCCGATCGAGGGAGCGCCGGTGGTGTTGGTCTATGGACACTATGACGTCCAGCCCGCCGAGCCGTTGGAAGATTGGGTCAGCGGACCGTTCGAACCGACCGTTCGCGATGGAGATCTGTTTGCCCGTGGCGCGACCGACGACAAGGGGCAAGTTCTGACGCACATTCAAAGCGTCTGTCGCTGGCTGTCGGCCGGTCACCCCTTGCCGCTGCAGATCAAGTTTCTGATCGAAGGCGAAGAGGAAGTGGGCAGCGAAAACCTGGAGCGAATGTTGCCGGATCTGGCCGAAAAACTGGCCTGTGATTGCGTCGTCATCAGCGACAGCAGCCAGTACGCCGACGGACAACCGGCGATCACGTATGGGCTGCGGGGCATCGCCACCTACGAATTGAGCGTCGACGGCCCCAGCCAAGATCTGCACAGCGGATCATTCGGCGGTGCGGTGATGAACCCCGCCATCGCGCTGTGCAAGATGTTGGCCTCCATGGTCGATGAAAACGGCGTGATCCAAATCCCAGGGTACTACGATCGCGTTCAGCCGCTGACCGACCAGGAACGGCGGCAATGGCGCGAGCTTCCGCAATCGGACGAAGCGTTTGCCGCAAACGTGGGTGTCCAGGAACTGTTCGGCGAACAAGGCTACACGACTGACGAGCGACGTTGGGCACGACCGACCTTCGACATCAACGGGCTGACCTCGGGCCATCAAGGCGAAGGCGTCAAGACGATCATCCCCGCCAAAGCGTCCGCGAAGATCAGCTTTCGGTTGGTCGCCGACCAAGACCCCCGGGAGCTGACGCAGCAGTTGAACGAACACTTCAGCGCCAACGCTCCGCCCGGCGTCCGCTGGAAACTGGTATCCGATCACGGGGCGCCCGGGATGCTGGCCAACA
>NZ_JBFHKV010000750.1:0-4432 GCF_041595215.1 Stieleria sp.
GTGAAGAAATCAGCTACTCCATCGGCGGCGAAAGTGAACGCCAGACAGCGAAAACCGATGCCGACGGGAAAATCGAACTCAAATTTCCGACCCGCCGGTTCAGCGAATCACAAGCGATCGCGATCGATGTCGCGTGCCCCCAACGCAACGTCGCCGAATCCCAAGTGGTCTTTCTCGCCACACGCGGATTCAACGTCAACGTCACCACAGGCCGATCGGTCTACATCGCCGGTGAAACCTTTGACGTAACGATCAAAGTGGTCGATCCGGCGGGAAAACCGGTCGGAACGGCGGTCCAGTTGGAGGTGTTCGAAGTCACAGGGGCAGAGAGCGCGAACCAGACTGGCAACCAAGTGACCGCGCGACGCAATCGGAGCGGTCGAACGGGAGAGCGGCGGGTGGAAGCCTTCGACCTGACGACCGATGCCGAAGACGGGCAAGCCAGCGAGACGGTCCAGATCGAACGCAGCGGTACCTACATCGTGCGGGCAACGGGCAATGACCGATTTGGGAATTCCGTCAGCGGCCAGGCACGGCTGCAGATCTCGGGCGACGACGACACCACGCGGCTGCGGATTTTGGCCGACCAGCACAACTATCGCGTCGGCGACAACGCCAACGTGCGGTTGCACTGGCGCGATGCCCCCGCATTGGCGTTGATCACGTTCGATGGAGCGTCGGTGCTGGGCCACCGCTTGGTGCAACTGAAGCAGGGGGAAAACAAGATCGACATCCCGATCGACGCGGATCTGGCACCGAATTTTCATCTGTCCGCCAGCGTGATGCAGCGGAGTCAGTTGCATCATGCCCTCAGTGGTTTCGTCGTCACCAAACGATTGCAGGTCAAACTGACGCCGTCGACAACGGATCTCAAGCCGACCGACCGCGTCAAGGTCGACATCGAAGTGACCGACTCGAGTGGCCGTCCGATGGCCGCGGAGCTGGCGATGTCGTTGGTTCAGTCGAGTTTGCTCGATCGGTTCGGCTCCGGCGGCCCCGAGATCATGACGGCGTTCACCAGCGGGCTTCGCCAACGACGAATGCGGCAAACCTCCAGTTGCGAATTCAGCTACGCCACCCAGACTCGCTCGATCAACGAAGCCTTGCTCGTCGAAGCGGAACGCCGATCACGGCGATTGGCCGAGGCGGGCGCGATCGTGGACCTGTTCGCTGACAACGACGTCTCCTTGGAATTCGCGGAGATCGCAGGCGACGTCATCACCGAGGATGGACCGTTCGATCGAAATCAAACCGTCGACTTCGGATACGCCGGGGCCGCAACGTCTTGGCGCTCTCTCGACGCCAATTTCGACGTGGACAGCGACGGTGCAGTGGAGCAGATGCAGCAAGAACTCATGATGCAGCGGCAATGGTCGCGTGGATCGACGGCAACGTCCAACGCGTTGTCGTTGTACGTCCAAATGAACGGCCGGGGCGGCGCATCGCGAGGCCGTGGCATTGAAGCGGCCCAACTGGGTGACCGACCCTGGAATCAGGACGCGTGGTTCTGGGGTGCGAATGCCACCGCATCGATCAGTCAATTCGGTCGTGTCGACAGCAAGTCGTTGCAACGCCGCGATGTCACCATCAACGGGTTGACCCTGGACGGAAAACTGTTGGTGGTCAATGGGATGAGTGACGATGAAGTCAACCGATTGAACCAGTTCACCGGCGTTCGAATGTTTGGCCAAGCGATCAGCGGCGAGACCGGGTTTTGGGACCCCGTCATCGTGACCGACCAGGACGGCAAGGCCGAGATCGAAATCACCATGCCGGCCGTCTCAACCGCCTGGAAACTCAGTGCAAGCGCAATCAGTAAGGACACGCTTGCCGGCTCGGAGTCGATCGAGCTGACCACGCGTAAAACGTTGTTCGGACAACTACGCGTTCCGCAAGCGTTTACCGTTGGCGACAAAGCGGACATTCAGGTCGAAGTGCACAACTCGCTGGAAGGCCCGCGGACCCTTCGAGTGGCACTCAAAGCAACGATGGGAAACCAGTCGCTGGAACAGAACAAGACCCTCGAAGTCAAGGATGCCGGGATCGAAACACTGACGTTTCCCATCGAGATCGTTGAATCGGACCAAGTGCAATTGGAATTAACGATCGCGAGTGAAGGCGTCGCCGGGGACACCTACGTTTCCACAGCGGAGGTCCTGCCGTATGGATTCCCGGTCTATCAAACCGCAAGCGGGGCTGCGTCCCAAAACACGCTGGCATTGATTCAATTGGAACCGAATCAAAAAGCGCGCGGTCAGTCGCTGGAATTGATGATCGGCGGTGACCGACAGCAGTCTTTGCTGGACAGCCTGTTGCGTGGCGAGACGTATTTGCCGCTGCGTTGTGTGCCGACCAGTTTGCTCTCCCGCAGCGTGTCGGATTGTCTCGGAGGCGTCGCGGTGCTGAACCATCTCCGCCGATCCGCCCAACAAGATTCACCCGAGGGCGCGCAAGTCAGCGGCATCGTCGCCGCTGCGGTCAGCCATCTGATCGCGTCGCAGCGGGACGATGGCGGTTGGAGTTTGGCGGGTCATTCGGCCGGCCCGGCTGATCCGATCAGCACGGCACGCGCGATGTGGGCGTTGGTCCAGGCACGACGCGCGGGATTCGCGGTGCCGGAGCGACAATTTGAATTGGGGGTCGCGTCACTGAAAAAGGCGTTTGCCGGAGAAACCGATTTGAACCGTCAAGCGGTGCTGTTGGCGGCGTTGGCCGAGTGCGGAGCCGGCGATTTTGCACTGGCCAATCGGTTGTACCGTGAACGCAATCGATTAGACGATTACGGCCTGGTGCAATTGATGTTGGCTCTGACGGCGCTTCAGCACGACGAGATGGCGGCGGAACTACTCCCGCTGGTCAAACTCGACGCGGCCGGCGGGCGACCGAGTGTGGGCCGGACGTCGGTGGAACTCGCCGCGCTCGAGTTGATCGCGTTGCAACGGATGGACCTGCGACCGGAGCTGAGGGTGAAACTTGCTGATCGGCTGATGGCCGCGCGGGCCGGTTCACGCTGGCCGGTGGAATCGGACAACGGTCCGGCAATCGCAGCCTTGGCGGCGCATTTCGGCCAAAGCCCGCCGCAGCGGGAGCGGGTTGAAGTGACGATTTACGTCAACGGTGAACCGCTGGAACCGTTGACGCTGGATCCGGGTGCGGAGAGTCGCCGTATCCGCGTGCCCGATGAGATGCTCGTCGACGGCCAGCAACGGATCGAATTTGAGTTGGAAGGTCGCGGCGAATTTTCTTACAGCGCCGTCCTGACCGGTTTTTCAGATGCCGACTCGATCAGCAGCACCACCAAAGACTGGTCGATCGGGCGACGTTACGAAACCGATCAATTGCGCGTCGACGGCCGGCCGATTCTCCGCGGATACCGCGTGATCGATGGCAGCCACCCCTGGGCGCCGAACAAGTTGAGCGAGCTTCCCGTCGGAGCGCGTGCCCTGGTCACGCTGACGCCACGGGTCCGCTACCAGAATTCGCGTCCGCTGCGGACGTACTTGATGTTGGTCGAGCCGATCCCGGCGGGTTGCACGATCTTGGAGGAAACGATCAGCGGCGTGTTCGATCGCTACGACATCACTCCCGGTGCGATCACGTTTTACATCGGCGATTCGAAAACCCCCGGTGACATTCGTTACTCGTTGGCGGGCTACTTGCCCGGCAACTACCGGACCGCTCCTGCGGTCTTAAAAAGTTACTATTCACCCTCGGAGATTGCCGTCACCGAGCCGCAATCGTTACGCGTGCTGCCACTCGGTGAAACGTCCGCCGACGAATACAAGCTGACCCCCGACGAGTTGTTCGAACTCGGCAAAGTTCACTTCGACAAGGGTGAATTCCAGAAAGCATACGATTCACTTCACCAATTGCACGAGAACTGGCAGCTTCAGACGGCCCCCTATCAAGAAACGGTGTCGCTGCTGTTTCGCGCCTCGATGAAACTAGGCAATGATGCGGAGATCGTCAGATTCTTTGAGATCATCAAGGAACGTTTCCCCGAAGTCGAGTTGTCGTTTGAGGAAATTTTGACCGTCGCGAAGTCGTATCGAGAAATTGCCGAGTACGAACGCAGCTATTTGGTTTATCGCACGACCGTTCAAGCGAGTTTCGAAAAAGAGAATCAGGTCGCCGGTTTTTTGAATGCGCGCGGCGAGTTTCTGCGAAGTGTCCAAGCGATGGAGTCATTGCTGCGTGATTACCCCGCTGAATCCTACGTCGCCACCGCCAGTTATGCGCTCTCCCAAGAGGTCTATCGACGAGCCGAGACGGTCGCCGAGGATGAGAAGTTGATGGAGTCGGGGATCACGCGTGTCGATTTGATCGACAGTTCGATTCGCATGCTCGACGACTTTGTCACCAACTGGCCCGAAGACCCGTCCAGCGATCAAGCCAGCTTTGCGCTCGCGACGGCATTGATCGATCTGGAGCA
>NZ_JBFHKV010000751.1:0-4427 GCF_041595215.1 Stieleria sp.
GCGCAAAACGCGCCGCTCACGTTCGCAATCCGCTCCTTTTCCCCCAACCAAGCCTGCTTGTTGATCTTGCGTGTGGTCGCCAGCAAGTCCGCGTAGGCCACGTCCGGCCAGCCCCGGCCGAGGGCGCGGGTGACCGATCGGGCCAGCACACGGCTGCCGCCGGCCCCCCGCTGAATGCGACGCCACAGATGCGACGGGACAGACGTGATCAAGTCCGGAACGTCGGATTCAGCGTTGTTGCCGTCGTCTGATGGCGGTTCAATGACCTCTCGAATGCGGCGGGCCAAGCGTCGTGCCAATGCGTCGGCGAGCGAAATCTGGCTGCCGTACTTCGCCGCCACGACCGCGCTGCGTACCAACCCGTCGTAGCTCCACAAGGCGATACAGCCGTCAAAGGCGTAGGTTTCCCGTTTGCATCGCGGGCACCGGTCGAGCGGGGGCGGTTGTTGATCTGGCGGATCCGCCGCGGCCAGGGCGAAAGGAGCAGCCCCCCGATGGTTTGCCCCCGCAGTGCCAGCTCCAGCAGTACCAGCGCCGGGGTGCCCGCAGCGCAGGCAGGCCGATCGCATCAGTGATTCGCTCGATTCGAGTTGTGGGCGGCAATCGGCACAAAAATCTCGCTCCGGCGCGATGCAGGCGTCGCACAGCCGACAGGTCGACGGCAGGACCAGTTCCAACGCTTGCCGGCCCAGTTGGCCCCCGAAACGGGCGCCCCGCTCGAGGAGCCGCGGCCGTCGGGCGGCCGGGGCGGCGTTTGGAGGGGAACTGTCTGCACCCATGATCAGGCAAAACAAAAATTGATTTATTTTCGCGCGAACCTTTCTTTGAGGGCTCGCTCTGTACGATCAACTACCACAGGTCGGTGAGTTTTCACTGGCTTTTGGGGTCGACGTGCGTTACCGTTAACGCAGGTCGGCAGACCCTCGGCCAGCGGCATGTTAATGCATCCGCAGCAGTTCGTTCCCGTCGGGCGAACGGTTTGGTCGGTCCGCCATTTGAATTTTTATTCTTTGCTCCACGCCGCACCACGAACGGTGCCGGGAGGTTTGAAATGCGTATTAATCAAATCATCGCAGCTGTCACACGTAGCCTGAATATCGCAGGTGTCCGTGAGATTTCGAGCGCCGATGTATTTGCACACGCACCAGACCTCCAGCTCTGTATGGCGTGTGTATCGCCCGGGATCGGGATGTATTCGGGGCCACAACGATTGCTGATGCAAGATCAGCCCCGTTGCGGCCATCCGAGTCCTCCGACATCCCACGCTTGGCTAGCCAGCGTCGTCCAGACGGCCGGGGGTAAACGGAAACGTTTACCACTCACCGTCCGGCTACTGGGACTAGCCGAACGTGGCTCGGCCGCTCTGCGACAGAGAGGCTGAGATTTGGAAGCCTGTCGAGGCAGGTCTCCCAATCCCACTGCGAATGCCAGGCCGATGGTCCTAGCCGAAACAGGCGTCAACGCGACGCAGGTTTCCCCCCAGGCACCTTCGGAGATGTGTTTAACGGTTTTGACCTGAAGCCCAGCGCTTTCAAGTCATCGCCCGTTCTCGATCGAAAAGCCGTTCGGCCCGTTTCGAGAATCAAGTGCATCGCTCCGATTTCGGACATCGAGACGTTTGGCAGTCGCGACTGATACATCCAAGTCGATCGCGTGAACGCGGCCTGTTGCCACAGACCCCCTCACAAGCTCGGCCTCGCCTTACCCCGACGATCAACCTGGCTTGATCACCCTGCCGCGTCACGGAGCGCTCCAGCACAGCGCAAAGAAACGACGCGGCGATCAAGCTGACACCCGAAGACGCTGATTTTCCCCGTGCGGAATCAAACCGCCACACCGGTCAGCTTTCGGAAGGAACCGAGCGATGAACATCAACACTGAAACCCTGTTTGATCTCCGAGAATTGACTGTCGCTGAACTGGTCGTTCGCGCCCAAGGCGGCGATCGCGATGCCTTTGGCGAATTGTTTGACCGATACCGATCCGCAATCGTCGCCGGTGCGATGAGCCGGGTTCGTAACGCGGACGAAGCCGACGAGCTGGCGCAAGACGTCTTCATCCAGGCGATGCAAAAGATCGACCAACTGCGAGTGCCCGAAGCATTCGGCGGTTGGTTGCGTCAGATCGTGCACCGAATGGCCATCAATCGCGTGACCCGCAATCGATCGGCCATCGCATGCGATCCGGAAACCTTGGAAGCGACCTGCGTGTCCGAGGACGCTCCCGACGAGGTGGCCGAGCATCGTGAGCAAGCCGAAGCGGTTCGAAACAGCATCGACCGTCTCGGCGCATTGGATCAAGAAACGTTGACCGCGTTCTACTTGAACGGTCAAACGTTGATCGAGATGAGCGACGCGTTCCAAGCCCCGATCGGTACGATCAAGCGACGATTGCACGTCGCGCGAAAGCGACTGGCCAAGGAGATGGACTTGCTGGGGGCGGCCGTTTGAGCCGCCCTCGGCTGGGCCAGATTAAGTTGGCCCAGACTCGGCCGACTCGTTGATGACGCGTGCGGATGAGGTTCCCGACCTCGTTCGCACGCGTTTTTTTTAGTCCAGTTCGCGTTGATTGAGTTCGTCGCGCAGTTTCGCGGCCAGCTCATATTGTTCTTGTTCCACCGCGGCGGTCAGTTTCTCGCGCAGTGTTTGGCCGACTTCATATTCGCTGCGTAGGGTTTCACGCAATTCGACCAGACGGACGACCAGTTCGTCTTCTTCGAAGTGCTCGTCGGCTTCGTGTTTTTCAAAGAACTGTCGGATCGTTTCCAGGCCGGCGTTGATCGCCATCACCGCGTCCTCGCCCGACTCCTCCTCTTCCAAGGCGCCCAGGGCGGCCGCTTGCGTGCGATGGAACAGCACGAACGGTCGATACTGCTCGTGCGATCGCGACCATTCCTCGTCGGGGCTGACCCGCTCGCTGACATCCATCAGCCGCAAGGTGTGATCGGCATCCATCACGGCGCGGTTGTAGTACTGCAACCGCAACCAGCAGATACGGCGATGGTAGAACTGCATGAACTCCCGATCGACCTCCATGCACTGATCTTCGTCCAGCTCCATCTCGGGGTCTTCCAAGACCGCTTCCTGCAGGTATTCCAGATAGGTCGGATGCCCCTCGACCACGGTGCCGTCAGGGCGGCCGGTCGTCTCGAGCTGCAGGACACCCATGTCCACTCGCATCTGGATCACATCGCGTCCGTCATTTCCTTTCACCATGCGGACATTCAACGTGTGCGGGTTGAATTCCCATTCCTTGAGTAGATCGTCTAGATGCATCGTTCGTTTCATCGGTCTCTTCTGAATCGGCAAGCTGTGCTTGGATGGATCAGCCAGGCCCGCCCTGCAATTGGAGTATAGCATCGGACTTGTCGCGGTCGAATGACCAGCCGTGTCAGGTCCAGCGCAGATAACTCTATCAGCGTCAGGGAAACAAGCCGACCAGGGCAGACGTCTCAATTCGCGACAAGCATTCCAGGATGAGTTACCCAAGCACGGTCGAAAATTGCCAGCAATGTCAATCTCGTCCCGTGGTGGTACAGAAAAGTTCGACTTTTTTCAGCGGATTTTCTAAAGTTCGCCGGCGTTTGGGATTGGTTGACGCGATTTAGGCTAGTGATTGGCACACGGTTTGTACTCTGTTTCCGCAAACGAATCGTTTCAGACTCCATAGATCAAGGAAGTAAGCTCATGTTGGTTCTCAGTCGCAAAGTCGGTGAAAAGTTGATGGTCGGCGATGACATTGTTCTGACCGTCAATCGGATCTCGGGAAACCGAGTCGCCATCGGCATCGAAGCGCCCCGGAATGTCCGAATCGTGCGAGGCGAGTTGCAAAAAAATCAAGTCGCCCCCTCGGGATCCACCCCAAACACGGCGTCGATGGGCGAAGCAGCGATCGCGGTCGCTAGCAAAGCAGAGGCGTGAGGGTGCCCGTTCCGATCGGGGCTTGCGGTGTCCGTCCCCGCATGGGTCATTGGCCCAGGTGGACGCCAAGTTTACTGACCGTGATTCGGCCGTCGAAACAATGCTGGACGTCACGTCCTTGTTCTCGCGGCCTGGCATGAAAATCCAACTCGAATCGAACACGTCCCCCCGGTTCGATCGTTCCCGTTCGATCGATGGGGCAACGATCGACTTCGCATTCGATGATGTCAGGTCGAAGGTGGGCGTCTGGAGCCACGGCGGGCAGATTCACGTTCCATAGCGGTGGCGGATTGCCACCGGCCGGGGCGTCGATCGCCGCACGAAAAAAGTCACCGATCGTCGGCTCGAGCCAAGTCGGCGTGTGGTCCCAGGTCCGAGGCACATCGGGCCGCCGATAGTGCGACGCCGCCAGTGCCGGAATCCCCAACAGACTCGCTTCACGGGCTGCGGCGAAGGTACCGCTGATCATCAAGTTCACACCCAGATTCGCTCCGGCATTGATTCCCGA